>JBAPTR010000266.1:0-17791 GCA_049282265.1 Desulfatiglandaceae bacterium
GCGTGGGGTTTGGGAGACATAAACCCCAAATAGGCGTCCATGTCGGAGCCCGTGCCAAGTGCACTATGAGAAAGGGTCTGAAAAAGACTCTCAGGCCCTCCTCCTGGTGCAGCAAATAAAATGGCTCACTATGAGGAGCAGGTCGCGACTTCGTTGGAAGTCATCATCGTGCCCATGGACGGGCACGCAAATCAATGGGGTGCATCGCAACCCTTTGATTTGTTAAGGAAGCCGAAAATGACACTTTTCGGTTTCCGTGAGTAAAAAGTCCAGGGACGGACTTTTTAGGGTTCCATCAAAGCTGGAATCCAAAACAAATGTTCCGGAGGCCAAACCGGCAGGGGACGTCATTTTTCAGGAAACCTAAAGGAGGAGAAGGCAATGGGGGACATGAGAATTGCTATAGTCGGTATCGGTGCCACAGGTGCGGTTCTGGCAGCGGCCCTGCTCAGCAGGGATCCCGAAACCATCCTGGTGGATCCCCGGCCGGGCCTGGGGGAAACGCTTCGAAAAAGCGGGCTCAACATCAGCGGGGCCATTACCTACCAGGTCCCGGTGACCCGGTTTTTTCCGCGGCTTGAGGACCTGGGACAGATCAGGCCGGATTTCTTCTTTCTGTCCACCAAGACCTTCCATCTCTCCCGGGTGTTGGACGACCTGGAGAAGGTCTTTGCCCCGGGGACAAAGATTGTCAGCACCCATAACGGTCTGGGAACCGAAGATCTCATTGCCGAACGTTTCGGCCCTGACGCGGCTTTTAGAATGTCGCTTAACTACGGCGTTTCGGTCAAGGGACCCGGGGTGGTGGAAGCGGCATTTTTCAACAGGCCGAATCATCTGGGAAGCGTGACCCCGGAAAACAGGGAACTTGGTTCACACGTGGCCGATTTGCTCACCCAATGCGGCCTGGACACCGAGTTTGTTGAGGACATCAAGCTCGCAGTCTGGAAAAAGATGATCATGAAATGCACCATGGCGTCCATCTGCGCCGTCACCGACAGGACCATCAAGGATGCCCTGGAATTCCCGCCCACCAGGGAAATTGCCGACGCCTGTTTTCACGAGGCCCTGGCAGTATCGAAAGCGGTGGGTTACGACCTGGGAGCGGACTATCTGGGGAAGGCCGTGAGCTACCTGGAAAAGGTCGGGGTTCATAAGGATTCCATGTGCCACGATCTCGCCAACAAGACGCCCACCGAAATCGATTTTCTGGGAGGAAAAGTGGTGGAATACGCAAGGGGAAAAGGAATACCCGTTCCATTCTACACAGCCATGACCAACCTGGTCAGGGCCAAGGAGGACAGCTACTTGAAAAAATAGTCGCTTCATTCCTTTCCCAGGCCGTTTCAACCAGGTGCAGGCCCAGTGGGTCGGAAACCTCGCTTGTGCGTGGCGCCCCCCCCCTTTACCGCTGCTGCGGGAGGGCTAAAGGCGCTGGATGCGAATGTGATCAGGCCATCCGAAAAAAAGCTTGACATCGGGAGAAAGCGAGGGTAAATATAGTTGCATAGAGACAAACTGGGTTGCATATTATGGAACAAAAGCACTCTACACACCTGTCCATCGAAAGAGCCTTGGATATCTTGATGGCCTTCATGCCCCACAACCAAGAACTTGGAACCCAGGAGATCAGCCTGAAAATGGGGCTACACAAATCAACCGTAAATCGGTTGCTTCATGTCCTGAACTCCCGCGGTTTTCTTCAACAGAACACCGTTACAAAAAAATTTCGCCTGGGGTCATCCATTGTCCATCTTGGAGGGGCCGCCGCCCATTCCTTGAATGACGATCTGACCAAGATTGCCATGCCCTTTCTCGACGAGTTGCGTGAGCGGGTAGGGGAAACGGTTGTGCTTGAAGCCGCATCATCAGAGGATACGGTTATCGCCTACCTGGCCGAAGGACGAGGTCCGGTGCGCATAAAAGGAAACATCGGAAACCGTCACAAATACAATGCCGCGGCCGGGGCTAAGGCCATTCTGGCTTTTTCCGAATCCGAATTCGTTGACCGCATTCTCGCCGGGAAATTACATCAACAGACCCCCAATTCGATAACAGATCGAATTGAATTGCTGGAGGAAATGAAAAGAACCAAAGAGCAGGGCTTTTCTTTCGAAAAAGAGGAAAACAATATCGGCATCAGCGCCTTCGGATGTCCCATATTCAATTGGGAGGGCAAACCCGTTGCGGCCGCGGTAGTTGCCGGACCTTCCCAAAGTATTATGTGGGAAAGGCGATTGGACATTGTTCCCCTGCTGATGGAGACGGCGTCCACCATATCCGAACGTCTTTACCATATAAAAGGAGACAGGAATGACATATCCCAGCGTTTATCCGACTGGGGCGACGGTATACGACCCCGATAAGTGTTTCAACGGTTTCACCATTTTTCAGGCCAAGGAAGTCGGCGCCTTGTTGATTGACATGAATGGTTCCGAGGTAAAACTGTGGAAGGGCCTTCATGGCTTCCCCAACAAGATTCTGCCCGGAGGCCATGTTTTGGGTCATACCGGTGAGCGGCCCAATGCCTACGGCATGCAGGATCAGGTCGATCTGGTCCAGGTGGATTTCGACGGCAATATCGTATGGAAATTCAATCAGTGGGAATTCATCGAAGATCCGGGCGAAAGCCCCCAGTGGATGGCCCGCCAACATCATGACTATCAGCGGGAAGGCAACCCCGTGGGCTATTATGTTCCGGGAATGGACCCTTGTGTGGATCGTGGCAACACATTGATTCTTTGTCATAAGAATGTCGCCAACCCGGCAATTTCAGACAAACCGCTTTTGGACGATGTCATCATCGAGGTGACTTGGGAAGGAGATATCATCTGGGAATGGCTATGCAGCAAACATTTCGAGGAATTTGATTTCAACGAAGAAGCCCGAAACATTCTCAGCCGCAACCCAAACATGGTCCCTTCCGGCGGAGGTCTGGGGGACTGGATGCATATCAATGCCTTCTCCACCCTCGGGCCGAATAAATGGTATGATAATGGCGATAATCGTTTTTACCCGGACAACATTATCTGGGACTCCCGTGAGAGCAACATTATAGCCATCATCGACAAAAAGACCGGCAATATTGCGTGGAAAATCGGTCCGGACTACAGCACAAATAAAGCACTGAAAAAGTTGGGCTGGATCATCGGCCAGCACCATGCCCATATGATTCCCAGGGGACTGCCGGGCGAAGGCAACATCCTGGTATACGACAACGGAGGCTGGGCCGGATACGGAGCGCCCAATCCCGGAGCGCCTACAGGCATTAAGAACGCACTCAGGGATTATTCCAGAGTCCTGGAATTCGATCCGACCACCTTAGAGATCGTCTGGCAGCATACGCCCAAGGAAGCCGGGTTCCTGCACCCCACCGACAGCAACCGATACTACAGTCCCTTCATCAGTTCCGCGCAACGCATGCCAAACGGCAACACCCTGATCACTGAAGGCTCCGGCGGCCGGATCATCGAAGTCACCGCCGACCATCAACTCGTTTGGGAGTACATCAGTCCCTATTGGGGGAGCCTGATGAACATGAACATGGTTTACCGGGCATACCGTGTACCTTACGAATGGGTGCCACAACTTGATCCGCCCAAGCAGGTCCCCATCGAACGAATCGATGTAACCACCTACCGGGTGCCCGGTGCCGCACAGCCCGGTCCCCGGCAGGTCACCCCCGTCGATGGCGTCCGACCCTACCAGGGCGATGCAGCCCTGTGCGTTCTGGTCGACCACGGAAATTAGAACACCGCCGTCGGCCGAACAAACCGGCCGGGGGCATAACCTACAATAGACAGGAGGCAACGCTATGAAAAAATGTCTGTTTAAATCCGTTCTGATGGTTATTTCGATTATCGCCATAATGGGTGGATTCGCGGTTTCCGGCTGGTCCGCAGATAGGGTTATGATCAAAGCGGCCAGTGAATATCCGGATAAGCACCCCACGGTGAAAAACGGATGGTTTCCCTGGATCGAGAACTTAAAGAAGGAAACCAAGGGGCAGCTGATCATCCAGTTTTTCAATCCCAACACCCTGGTGCCGCAAAAGGATGCCTGGGCAGCCTTGGAAACGGGCGCGGCGGATATGATCTTCAATCCGACCTGGCGTAACCAGGGGAAATTTCCTTTAGACGATGTAACGGCTCTGCCCATGCTGTTCAACGGTGCCGAAGCCGGCAGTTTGACTATCTGGGATCTCTACCAGACCTATCCGGAATGGCGTGCCGAGTATAAAGACGTCAAACTGTTATGGCAATGGACCAGCGCCACGATCCAACTGCATACCAGGAGAAAACTCGTTAAAAACCTGGCCGATTTCAAGGGCATGAAAATCATCGGATGGAACCCCAGAAACCTGGAGATGATCAAGGCCCTTGGGGCCAATCCCATCGAAATGTCGCCTCCGGATACCTACCTGGCGCTGGAACGTGGCATGGCTGACGGTGTCATGTGCCCGATTGCGCCCATGAGAGCCTTTAAGATAGCGGATGCGGTCAAATATCATACGATCATCAATTTGAACTGTGATGCGTTCTATGCGGCCGTGAACTGGAAAAAGTTCAATGGAATGCCCGATAAGCTGAAAAAGGCCCTGGAAAATTCCACCGGCCGCCGCATGGCCCAGATCAGTGGCAAAACGTTAGACCAAGGGGCCATTGCCGATGCCAACTGGATGAAGAAAAAAGGACAGATCTTCTATGTTCTTCCCAAAGCTGAAAAACAAATCTGGCGTGACAAGCTGAAATACATGGATGAGGACTGGATCGCCGCCATGGAAAAACGGGGATATAAGAATGCCCGCAGCATTTATAATGAGACCTTGAAGCTGGCTGAAAAATACTCCAGCGAAACGGTGGGCGGTTACAAGCAATAGACCGAAAAAATCAGATCCCGGCGCCGACTTCAGCCGGCGTCGGGAACCGAACCCGAAATTGAACGAATCCGGCCGATTTTTAATGGAGTCCCTATGAGCCCGTATCTAAAGTTAGTGATTCGGCGGCTTGAATGCATCGTCAACCCCATGGTCAACACTGCAAATGCAATTGCTGCATTGCTTCTTGGGTTCATGGCACTTCCCGTGTTTTTTGATGTGTTGTTTCGGCTCATTTTCTCAAGTTCAATACCTGGTGCCATTGAGATTGAAGAAATCTTGATGGGAATTGTCGTGTTTTTCGGGATCGCACATACCCACGCCAACGGCGGGCATATCAGCGTTGATCTCCTGACCTCGAAATTGAATGCAACTGCTCGAATCGTCATCGAAAACTGCCTGTATCTCTTGTCCAGCATTTTTTTCGGCCTGATGAGTTGGCAGCTCGTTGCCCAGGGTTTGGGAAAATTTCATAACCACGAAGTCAGTTTCACCTATAAAATCCCGGTGGGTGCCTTTCGGTTCATCGCCGCCTTTGGTGTCGCCATTCTGGCCCTGACCGTGTTTGTTTCTTTTCTCAAAACTCTGGAAAAAACGGTGGCCCGCGGAAAAATTATCTGGCTGATACCGGCGCTCATCGTCACCGGCCTTCTGGTGGCCGCACCGCTTGCCGGATGGATACCCATGAACTGGTATGGCGCGCCCATCGGTATCGCTGGCATGGGCGTGCTCTTTTTATTCCTGTTTCTGGGAATGCCCATCGGATTTGCCATGGGCCTGACGGGCTTTTTAGGCATGACCGTGATCTACCAGGGCATCGGGCCTTCGCTGAGCATGCTCGGGATTGCTTCTTATGACACGGCCGCTTCCTATATGCTGACCGTGGTTCCTTTGTTTATCCTGATGGGAGAATTCGCTTACCGCTCCGGTATCAGTAGAGATCTTTTCGATACGGCCTACAAATGGTTCGGCCGTCTTCCTGGTGGGATGACCATGTCTGCTTTGGCCGGATGTGCCGGATTTTCAGCCATTTGTGGAGACAGCCTGGCCACGGCTGTGACCATGGGAACCATCGCGATTCCCGAAATGAAGAAAAAAAAATATGATCTGCGGCTGGCCACCGGAGCCCTGGCTGCCGGGGGGACACTGGGGATTCTAATCCCTCCCAGTGTCGGATTCATTTTTTATGCCATTGTCACCGAAGAATCCATCGGCCGCCTCTTTATCGCCGGCATCTTGCCTGGATTACTTCTTTCGGCATTATTCCTGGCCACCACCTACGTTATCGCCCGGAGAAATCCGGAATTAGCGCCTCCCGGCCAAGCGTCGACTCTGAAGGAAAAGCTGGTTTCTCTCAAAGGGGTGATCGGCATGCTGGCCTTGTTCGTCCTCATCCTGGGCGGCATATTTGGGGGAGTCTTCAGCCCGGTGGAAGGTGGGGCCATCGGCGTGGTCGGCGCGTTTGTATATGCACTCATTCGTCGCAGCATGACTTGGCCGTTGATGGTCGAAGCCCTGAAAGGCACCCTCAGTATCACCAGCAAATTGCTGCTGATCCTGATCGGAGTGGGCATATTGGGCTACTTTCTTGCTTCCACCCGCCTTCCCTTTATCCTGGCCGGATTCGTCACCGGACTGCAGGTCAACCGCTATGTTGTTTTTGCCGCAGTGATTGCACTGTTCATGCTGCTGGGTTGCCTGTTGAACGTCATCCCCATGATCCTTCTGGTTCTGCCCACAATATTTCCGGCCATCGTCGCGTTGGGATTCGATCCGATCTGGTTTGGGGTCGTTACGGTATTGACCATGGAAATGGGCCAGATCACTCCCCCCATCGGTGTCAACGTGTTTGCCATCAGCAGCGTAGCCGATGGTCTTCCCCTTCAGGAAATATTCAGAGGGATTGTCCCGTATTTTTTGTGCATGGTCCTTTGTATATTTCTTTTGACGCTGTTTCCCCAGATCGTCCTTTATTTGCCAAACCTTTTATTCAAATAATAGCGGTTTAAAGGGCCGGCGGGAAAACTTATGCACTCATCTTCGACCATTTTTCAAACCATATCCCCAGGCAGGATTTGGTTATGAGTCTCTGAGGTTGCAAATACAGCATTGAAAGGCCATCGCGTAAATTATTTTGTCCTGTTATTGACCGGTGATTACAAGATGAGGAGGGAATGAAAGTGAGTTACGAAGCATTCATTGAGTTGGCTAGGAAAAGACGGTCCATTCGAAAGTTTAAACCAGATCCTGTAACAGATGATGAGATCAACAAGATCCTTGAAGCAGGCTCGCTTGCACCTTCAGGATTCAACTGCCAGCTATGGGAATTTGTTGTTGTCAGGAAATCCGAATATCGCGAAGCTATTATCAGCTTTATCGAGGAAGTCTCACCAAAAAAAGGAGATGGACAACCAGCTCCGCCGAGTGGGAAGATAGGGTTTGCAACCGCTCCGGCTTTTATCCTTCTTTACGGTGATCCTAGAGTTCGTAATTACGCCCCGCTGCATGTTCGTAAAGAAGATTCCTATTGGAAGTTCATTGTGAGCGCATCCCTTGCCTGCGCTTTCGAGCACATGGCACTTGCAGCGGCGAGTCTGGGGCTTGGATCTATGTGGGTTTCGATTTTCCACAGATTTAATAGCGTGGATGAAAAGACACGAAAGCTTCTGAATATCCCTGATCATCTGGAGCTTTTTGAGATGATGGCGATAGGTCATCCTGATATAAAAGTAGTCCCAAAGCGTTTGTGGCCAATTGAGAAACTGACTCATTTGGACAAATGCAAAGATGACGAATTTCGGACAATTGAAGAACTGGAGACATGGTTTGACACTAAAAAAAGGAGATGATATGACAAGAAAAAGTAATGTTGAAGAACGCGAAACCCCCGCAGGCAACGTCGTAATATTTGAGACGTCGATGGGAAATTTCGAGGTTGAACTCAATCTTGACAAGGCGCCCGTCACCGTGGCGAATTTTCGATCCTATGTGGAAGAAGGGTTCTACAACGACCTCATCTTTCACAGGGTCATTGACGGATTCATGATCCAGGGCGGGGGCCTTGACAAAGAGATGAACGAGAAACCGACAAAAATGGCCATTAAGAATGAGGCCGGAAATGGTTTGAAGAACGAGATGTACACCCTTGCCATGGCACGGACCAATGTGGTGGATTCCGCCACATCCCAGTTCTTCATCAATGTGGACGACAACGATTTTCTCGATCACCGGGATGAAAGCCCAAGCGGTTTCGGATACGCCGTCTTTGGAAAGGTGGTCAAAGGAACGGATGTCATCGACAAGATAAAAAGTGTCAATACCCACACCAAGGGATATCATGAAAATGTTCCGGTGGAACCCGTGACCATCGGGAGGGCCTATCTCAAAGAATAAGAAATCAGAGAGTATTCATTGATGACTTCTTACAAAGTCATCAATATTAAATGCCCAACGGAAAAATAGATGAGACAACACATTCCCCCAACCGGGCTGGACCGGGTTGCCTTGAAAAAGGCCCCGCCGGATCTGGTCATCAATAACGGCCTACTCTTTAATTCCTTCACCGGTGAATTTATAGAGGGGCAATCCCTTTGGATCAAGGACGGCTGGATCGCCTACGCCGGCCCTGACAAAAGGCCCAAAACGGGCGATGGGACCGATTTCATGGATGCACGGGGCATGGTCCTGCTCCCGGGACTCATGGAAGGCCATACCCATATTCTGAACCTTACGGGCATAGAAGAATTCGTGAGGCACGTGATCCCCTCCGGGACGACAACGGTGATTACGGAGACCATTGAACTGGCCACCATTGTGGGGATCGATGGGATCAGGTATTTTGTACAGGGGATCGAGAACCAGCCGCTCCGTTTTTTCTATACCCTCTCCCCCTTGTGCGGGCTCATTCCTACTGTAGAAGCCAATGTCCCCTCCAATGAAGACCTCCTCCCCTTTCTGGAGGCCCCCGGGTGCCTGGGGCTGGGAGAAATCTACTGGGGCAACTTGCTCCTTGAAGGCGTGCAGGGGGAACGGGTCAGGGAACTTGTCCGATTGACCCTGTCCATGGGAAAGCGGCTGGAAGGGCACTCTGCCGGGGCATCAGGCAGCAAACTTCAGGCCTACACCTCTTTCGGCGTCTCTTCCTGCCACGAGCCTATCACGGAAAAAGAGGTACTGGAGCGACTCAGGCTCGGCTACTGGGTCATGATCAGGCAGGGGGCCATCCGCAAGGAACTGGATGGGGTCAAGGGGATTTTCCAGGCGCCTGTTGACAAACGCCGCCTGGTCCTCTGCACCGACAGTATGGACCCGGAAGGGTTCCTCTCCGAAGGATACCTGGACGCGGCCGTCCGCCATGCACTCCATCTGGGGATCGACCCCTCTCAGGTCTACCAGATGGTCACCCTGAACGTTGCGGAGCATTTCCGTCTGGATCACATACTGGGATCACTCTCACCCGGAAGACTTGCCGACATGGTGATCATCCCCTCGCCGGAGGATTACCACCCCCAGACCGTCATACGCGGTGGGAAAGTCATCTTTCAGGACGGGAAAAACCTGGTGGAGCCGAGAAACGCCTCTTTCCCGGAGGCCATGTTCCGGACGGTGAACATTCCTGAAATCCCGTCCATCCTGCCACCCAAGGAGGGGAGGGTGAGGGCGGTGGAAATGGTCACCAGGCTGGTGACAAAAGAGGCCATCGTGGAGCTCTCCGACCCAAGGGAACCAGGGTGCCTGAACATGGCCCTGGCCATTGACCGGACCGGCGGGGGCGAGGCATTCTTAGGCTTTATCAAGGGATTCGGCCTCAAACAGGGGGCATGCGGATCCACCATGTGCTGGGATACGCCGGACATGATCGTCCTGGGCTGCGATGCCCTATCCATGGAGACGGTTATCGGAAGGTTGAAGGCCTCAGGTGGGGGGGCGGTCTATGCCATCGGCCGGGAAGTGGTGGCCGAATTTCCTGCCTCCTTATGCGGTGTGGTGACCGTGGAGCGCATGGAGACGGCCAGGGCCCAGGTTTGGGAATTTGAAGAAAAACTCCACCAAAACGGCGTCCCCTGGGAGAACCCCTTGCTCGCCTTGAACACCCAGGGCAATGCAGCCATTCCCCACTTTCGCCTGACCCATAACGGTTATGTGAGGATGAAAGACCGGACGGTTCTCCCCTTGGTGGTGGCATAGGGCTAAGGGCGTGTTGGGACCGGTCCTGACTCACGGCGTCGTGAGCTCCGCCACAAAACTTCCTACTTTGACTTTGCTCTCCACCCTGACAGGGATCTTCGCGCCATCCGCGGCGAACCAGATCTTGAGGACGGCCTCCTTGCTCTTCTTGAATACACCGCCTATATGCTTCAGGTCGGGCAGAACCAGAAACGTATCGTAGCCCCTGTTCCCGACGCGAATCTTTTCCCTCTTGACGACCTTTGCCTTGCCCATGACGCATTTCTTCCCGTCCGAGACTGGCACCTGGATTGTCTGTCCGACGTGAAGCGCCTGGAGTCGGAGGACATAGAAGATGGCAAGGGGATCAAATGTGCCGGAGAGGAGAGCCACCTTTTCCTCGACTTTGCCGTTTTTCTCATAGGTCGCGACCCGGGTATCCCAGTCGAAATGGACCGTTTCGTCCCTGTCCTTTTTGCCCCTGGTTTCTTTTCTGTAGAGGATGGAGTGGCTCATCCCGCTGTCGGTGAACGACTCTACGGTCTGTCTCAGTCTGTAAAAGAGGTCCACGAAGCTGGTGGTCGTACTGGTCATCATGAAATGGTAGGCCTTTACCCCCTCTATTCCCTTCATGGGCATGACTTCCAGGCGCATTTCCCCGGCCGGGATGTGAACCCAGCTTACCTCGTAGGAAAGTTTTTCGCCCGGACTGAAAGGCAAGGTGTTTTCGGCCAGTCCCCTCACCGGCCGGAAGACACAAGCCAGGGTCATGAAAACCAGGAAAAACCTTTTTGTCCAGGTCATCCAGGAAGGGCTCCCAGCCAAAACCTTCTTGATGCTTCTAAAAGGATCACTCCCCTTCATCTTCGACCTTGATCCTGGTTATTCTCTTTCCGCCATCCCCGGGCTCCTCTTTTTCGAGTTCTTCTATGCGTTTGTCAACGAAGGTCCTGACACCCTTCAAAAACTCGATGCGGGCGCCTGTGAGATGTCCAAAAAAAGGTGATTTTTTCCCGAAGATCTCTTCCAGATCCCTGAAAAGCGTTCTCACCGGGCATCCATAAGCGGATTTTTCCGTCTTCTTGTCTTCATCCATTTTTGTCACCTCCGAAATAGACTTGGAGATACTGGTCCTCGAGCCTGGCCCTGATGGACGTGGCGGCGGCCACCTGTCTCGGGAGCAAAAGGTGCATCTTGAAACTCCCCACCCGGACGATCAGTTCATCGGAAATCTTGTTCAGATCAATGTGGTCCTTTTCGGCGAAGGGCAATTTCAGGGTCAGTCGATATTCACCGTTCTGTTTGCATAACTGAAATGCCTGCCCCGTGAAGAAACGATCGAGGGGATTCCTTTGGCCGTATATTGCATCTGCCAGGCGGCCGAGGCTCTCCAGCCCCAGGACCTCTTCCCTGAAGAGATTGACCGGTAAGATGGGGACAGGGGTGAAATAGTCTTCCGCCTGGGCCAGATAAGCTTCCTGGCTTTTCCGCCACCGGCTGAAATAGTTGTCGGTCACTTCTTCGGGAAACACCCTGTTCATGATGATGGCATCAACGTGCATCTTGTATAGGTGGAAATACATGAAGGCCCGTTGTGTCTCCCTCAAAACGATTTTTTCGGGATTGGTCACCAGACGCACGGAGGTGATATCCGGGTCCGTGAGGATCTCATCGACCCCTCTCAACCGCTCGAAGAGGCGTTCGATGGCATCAAAATATTCGGTACCGGGGAGCGGGATATCGTAGAACCGTTTGGCCACCGGGCGAACGTATTTGGCCACGGTCTTTTCAAGCCGGAATATCTTCTTGATGTACCAATCGAGCGTGGTGGGTATGCTGATGAATCTGAGGGACTCCCCGGTGGGCGCGCAGTCCAGGATAATGACGTCATACGCCTTTTGCTGAACATACTGGTTGATGTAGAGGAGCAGGCTCACTTCCTCCATCCCCGGCAGGATGGCCAGTTCCTCGGCCAGGATTTCATCCAGGCCGCTCGTGTTGAGGAGGGTTGAGATGTATTTGTGGATATCGCCCCAGTTCTTCTCGATTTCTTCCTGGATGTCCAGCTCCTGGATCCACAGGTTTTCAGCAACCTGGACCGGCTTTCCCCTGTTGTGATCCAGGAGATCCTTGTCAAGATCAAAGATGTCCGACAGGCTGTGGGCCACATCCAGGGAGAGGATGATGGTGCGTTTTTTCAATTGGGCGGCCTTCAGTCCCGTTGCCGCCGCCGCGCTCGTCTTACCGACGCCCCCTTTCCCCGCAAAGAAAATGATCCTCATGGAGTCCTCCCTGAGCTGACTTCGTAAAAAAACTGATTTGGCAAATAGGATACCATACCAGGGCTCGGAAAATCCACAAAAGTCCTGTTCTTAAACTTCCATCGAAGTGACCTTGTCCTACAAACCCAAGGAAACGGATCTGAGAATCTTTTTCATGTGCTTTCTCGTAGTGCACTTGGCAACTCACTTCTGCATGGACGACTATTTGGGGTTCACTCCTGTTAAACCCTGCGCGCTTCTGTGACGTATCGCTGAACCCCAAATCGGCGGCCATCCCTTCCGGAGTGTTTAGAAAGCATTTGAAAAAGATTGTCAGGTTCGGCCTCACACCACAATCGCCTGCAACGATTACCAGTAGCGCATGGCATCTTCGAAAATTCCGGCCAATGCCTCACCGTCCACCGGGCGGGGAGACAGCTTGGTCACCCGGTGCTGCGGAAGGGTCCCTTCCACCAGTTTGGGGATATCGTCAGGGGTATAGCCCACGCCGCTCAGGCCGTTCGGGATTTTCACCCGCTTCATCACTTCGATAATCTTGTCGGCCAGGATTTCCCCCGCATCTTCCAGCCTGGCCCCGGAAACATCCGCGCCAATGGCCTCGGCAGCCCGCAGATGCCTTTCGGGACAACCGCTGGCAGTGAAGCGAAATGCCGCAGGTGCGTTCAGCACAACCGCCATACCGTGGGGGATCATCGGGTGGTCGGCTGGATACCCTTCCGGATGGTAGTCCTTGACCATTCCGGACACGGGATAGGACATGCCGTGGGGGATGGTCAGGCCGGCGTTCCCGAAGCCGAGACCCGCGAAACAGGCGGCAAGCAGCATCATGCCGCGGGCCTTACTGTCCTCGGAGTCTTCCACGGCCCGGATGAAGTATTTTCCAACGATACGCATGGTCTCAAGCGCCCAGATGTCACTGATGGGGTTGGACCCCTGGTATGCCGGACGCAAGATGGGCCGTTCAGGGCGCTCTCTCTGGCTGAATGGCAGGGTTGTATAGGATTCAATGGCGTGGGTGAATACGTCCAGCCCCGTGCACGCGGCCGCCATGGGCGGCAGAGACCGTGTATTGTCCGGGTCGACGATTCCCAGGGTGGGTTTGAGCCGTCTATCGGCGATACCCGTTTTGGCGTGCATTGCCTCGAGGTCGAAAATCGCGACCCCTGTTGTTTCGCTCCCGGTCCCCGCAGTAGTCGGGATGGCATAAAGGGGCTTGAGTTCCCCCGGAACCGGGAGGCCCTTTCCAATGGGCGGGTTCACGTAGTCCAGCAAATCCGCCGGGTAGGAGGAAAAGAGGTTCGCCACCTTGGCCGTATCCATGGTGGAGCCGCCACCCACGGCGACAAACCCGTCAAATTCACCTGCCACGGCAAAGGCGATGGCTTCCTGGAAAGAGGAATCAGTGGGCTCTATCCTGACCCTGTCAAACAAAGAATAGGCCACCTTTTCCTCGGAAAGGGCTTCCAAAACCGTCTGGACCGGGACCAGATCCCTGAGAACAGGGTCCGTGAGAACCATCACCCGGTTTACCCCCCGCTCCGAGAGATCCATACCCACCTCGCGGGTCGCTCCCTGCCCGAAACGGATACTCGATGCCGCCATCTCAAAAGCGTACTCATGTTCCATTTCCTTCTCCTTCCCGTAAGACAGATGCTCAGTGCTTGAAGGCGCGCTGGCCTGTAAAGACCATGGTAACCTTTGGGTCGGCTTCGTTGCACGCCTCGATGGCCTCGAAATCCCTGAGCGACCCGCCGGGATGGACAATGGCCCGAATACCCTCGCGAATGGCCACGTCCACCCCGTCCCTGAACGGGAAAAAGGCATCGGAGACCATGGTCGCTCCCGTCAGCCCTCCATTGGCTTCTTCGGTTTCCCGGTCGATATCTTCCTTGAGTTGGGCGTCTTTCTCGCCTTTTGCGACCATCAGCTCCAGGTCCTTGTAGGGAATACCATGCTTTTTGAAACAGAGGGAGTCCGCGTACTTGGTGTAGGCCTTGAAGATGGCTATCTCAGCCACGCCCACCCGGTCCTGTTCGCCGGTGCCGATGCCCACGGTCACCCCGTCCTTGACATAAATCACCGAATTGGACGTAACGCCCTGTTCCACCTGCCAGCCGAAGAGCATGTCTGCGTATTCTTCTTTTGTAGGAGTCCTTTCAATGCGGTAGACTTTTCCTTTGTACTCGCAACGGGCCGGCTGGAAGTCATGAGAGGATACTATGGCATTCAGGGGCGACTGCTGGACGATGAGGCCACCGTCCATCAGGGATTTGAAATCCACGAAACGCATGGCCCCAAAAGCGGAGAGCCCATCCATCCGGTCTATGCGAATGATGCGGAGATTGGCCCTCGAAGCGAGCCTCTCAACGGTTCCATCCTCGAAATCCGGGGCCGCCACCACCTCCAGGTAATTTTCAGTGATCATCTCCGCCGTGGCAAGATCCACCGGACGGTTGAAGAGGGCGCATCCGCCGAAAGCGGCGATGCGGTCGGCCATGTTCGCCCGGTCATAGGCATCCGAAAGGGTGGCCCCATAGGCCACACCGCAGGGGTTGTTGTGCTTCAGGATGACGGCTGCCGGCCCCGCGGTGAGGTATTTCATGATATTGAGGGCATTGTCCACGTCCGTCAGGTTGATCTTTCCCGGGTGCTTCCCGCTCTGGACCATATCCTCTTCTGAAACGGCGGAGACCAGGCCGCGTCCCGGCTCGATGAAACGGCAATCTCCCAGCACCAGATTTCCGTTCACGAGTTCGTAAAGAGCCGCTTCCTGCCCAGGATTCTCACCGTATCGGAGCCCCTTTTCGATCACATCACCGGTCTTTTCGTCCCTGATCTTCCAGGTGCGCTTTCGATACACCAGGACCTGATCACCGAAGTGGATGCTCATTTCAGGAGGGAAGTGATCATCCATCATGGTTCGATAGGCTTTCTTGAGGTCTTCACTCATGGGGTTCCTCCGTTCCTTATTTTTCTTCTGTTAAGTTTTGTGGACTGACCAATGGTTTAACCGGCTCAACCTGATAACGGGGAAACGGGTTAACCTACCTTATGCCTTGTGTTTCTCAACATACGCATAAGCGCTGTGGTTGTGGATTGACTCGAAGTTTTCGGATTCCACGGAGAACCAAGTAATATTGGGGTCATCGTTCAGTTTGAGAGCGATTTCCCGGACGATGTCTTCCACAAACATGGGGTTTTCGTAGGCCTTCTCCGTCACAAATTTCTCGTCTTCCCGCTTGAGAACCGAGTAGACATCGCTGGATGCCGATTCCTCGACGAGCCTGATCAAATCCTCGAGCCAGACGAATTTTTTAAATCGGACCTGGAGGCATACCTCGCCCCGCTGGTTGTGGGCTCCGTAATCGCTGATTTCCTTTGAACAGGGGCAGAGGGTGGAAATGGGGACGCGGATGATGGTGACCAGGTCGCTTCCGTGGTTCAGGGAACCTTTGAAGGTGCACTCGTATTCCATGAGGCCTTGGGCACCGCTTACCGGCGCGGATTTGTTTATGAAATAGGGGAAGGTAATTTCCATGTGAGCGCTCTCGGCGTTGAGCCGGGACATCACCTCCTCCAGGATCTCTGAAAAATTCTGGAGGGAAATGCGGCGGCTGTGCTCATTGAGTATTTCAACGAACCGGCTCATGTGGGTTCCCTTGTAATAACGCGGCAGGCTGACATACATATTGATCCTGGCGACGGTCTGCTGCTCTCCCATGTCCTTGTCCAGGACCGTAATGGGGTAGCGGATCCCCTTCACGCCCACCTGATCTATGTCTATGTTTCTGGTATCTTTATGATTTTGGATATCTTTCATGGCTAAGTCCTGCACAATGATATGATCATTCCCCTATCTTATTTGCCTTCCGAAGTCAACAGAAACCGCGCTATAATGGCCAAGGATTGCGGGTGTGAACTGGTGTGACGGGAATCGGAATCAGAGAGTGGCGGGGGCCTTTCCGGCTGCTCTTTCCTCCCTTATCTGTTCGTGAAGGTGGGAAAAGTTGAGCGGTGGTTCATCGGTCAGGCGGCGCGTTATGGAAATGGCCTCGCTCGGGCAGTTGACGGCGCACACCCCGCAACCGATGCACCAGTCCTGATCCACGCGGGCCTTGTCATCCACGATTTCCACGGCATTGACCGGACAGATGTCCGCGCAGTTGCCGCAGCCGATGCATTCCTCGGTTTCCGTCTCTCGCGTGAAGTAGACGGCCATGAGCACGTCCCTCGGGATCTTGCGTCGCCTGATGATACCCACGTTCCAGCAATAGTGCCCGCAGCAATTGCAGGTGTGCTTGATCTCGCCCCGGGCATTGTCCACCATGTGAACCAGCCCCTCCTTTTCGGCGTTCTTGAGGATTTGAAGGGCTTCATCTTTTGAGATCTCCCTGGCAAGTCCTTTCGTGATGACAAATTCCGCCAACTCGTCGTACTTGATACAGACCTCGAGACTGTGCTGGCAATCCGTCCGGCCCAAGACACGGGCGGATATGCGGCATGGGCAATGGGCCACCGCGATCTTCGTACTGGCATCCACGATGGGGCCGATCTGCTCGTGGGGGAGAACACCCTGCATGGGAATATCAACGGTCAGGTCGGCCGGGCTGTACTTGAAGGATTTGGTGGGTACGCCGCCGTAGACTTCCCTGGTAGTCGGCACGGTGAAGTACTTGAGCACCAGTTTAGCCATTTTTTTCGCCCGTTCGTCCTGCTTCCCTCCCCAAAAGAAGGTCTGGGGCATGCCATACCCCACCTGCAGGTGTGCATACCCGATGGATCCGTCCTCGGTCATCGCAGAATAAATCATGTTCCGCTCCGAAAGGGAAGAAAGGGCCTTCATCACGGCGGACTCGGGCAGGCTCGTACGGGACACGATGGTACTGGCAGGGACCACCTCCAGCGGTTTCAGTTCCGCGGGGATTGCCAGGGCCACTTGGGCTTCCGCCGGACTGAACATTTCTTTTAAAAGATCGATCAGGGCATCATGGAAGGGATATCCCATGATGAGGGATTCAAGATGTTTGGCCAAACTGCGATAGATATCTTCCATGGGTAAACCCCCGCAGAAATTGCGTTGTGTGGATTTATGTGGATATTGACTTTTCGCAGGAAAAGGATCTCATGTCAAGCCTCCAATCCTTAGGCGTGGAGGGATCGGCCGAACAAAGATTCTGCTTGATTTTGAAAAGAGAAATGACATAGATTGTAAGCCTATTCATTCACGGGGCGTGGCGCAGCCTGGTAGCGCACCTGCTTTGGGAGCAGGGTGTCGGAGGTTCAAATCCTCTCGCCCCGACCATATAACATATAATTCCAAGCACTTAGGAGTCTTCCTAGAGTGCTTCTTTTGTTGATTTTGGTCTCCAGGCACCCAATATGTACCCCACTCCCCTCTTGAGTCATTTTTTCACTTCTCTAACCTACTGAAAATATTAGAAGTGAATTTTTGCTGTTTCGATAGGAC
>JBAPTR010000267.1:0-3580 GCA_049282265.1 Desulfatiglandaceae bacterium
GGACGTCGTTGGTTTTTCTAAAGGGGAGTTGAAGGAGATGCCGGGCAAGAAGGTACCCGCTGAAACAGACGGCCCCGAGGAGAATGAGAACCAGGCTTTGAACAATCACTCTTTTCATCACAAGGTAAAGCCCCTTGAATGAATGGATAGGATCCTATACCATGGATGAAATTATAAATCAAAAAAGTTCTTCTTACATATACCGGAGTCTTCATTTGCCTACGCGGGAAGACCCTGTTGAAGAAAGGAAAAGCCTTGTTCAAACGCATCATTAGAAAATTTCGCAATCAGTTTAGAAAACCCGCAGACCAAAACAGGCTGCCTCAGGAAGAAATCGCTCCGGTTTTACCCAAAAAAGCCCCGGTCCGGGCTTCAAGGGGAAGACCCAAAACGCCCGGGTCCGGTCGCTCATCCAAACGGAAAGAAGCGGCAACGGCCTGGGATGCCTCTGAATTTGATGTCCCCGTCATCGAGGGTCGGTACCGCTTTCATGATTTTTCCCTGCCGGTGAAAGTCATGCACGGCATAGCCGACCTGGGCTTTCAGTATTGTACGCCGATCCAGGAAATGATTATTCCCAAGACCCTCGAAGGATCGGATGCCACGGGTCAGGCACAGACGGGAACGGGAAAGAGTGCCGCCTTCCTGGTCAGTATTTACACCCGCCTGTTAAGGAAATCTCTGCAGGGCAAAAGACGGCCCGGTGTCCCCCGTGCCCTGATCCTGGCCCCCACGCGGGAACTGGCGCTGCAGATAGAAAAAGACGCCCAGGCCATCGGGAAATACACGGATATCAACATCCTGGCCGTTTTTGGGGGGATGGGCTACGACAAGCAAAAACGTGCCCTGGCGGAAAAAATCATTGATATCATTGTGGCCACCCCTGGACGACTGCTCGATTTCCAGAGGCAGAACCTGGCGCGGCTTTATAAACTTGAAATCCTCGTCATAGATGAAGCCGACCGTATGCTCGACATGGGATTTATCCCCGATGTTCGCAAGATCGTCAACAGTACACCCGGCAAAGATAAGCGCCAGACCATGTTTTTCGGCGCCACCTTGACGCCGGAGGTGGAACGGCTGGCCCAGCAGTGGACCCGGGATCCCGTTCATGTGGAGATCGAACGGGAGCATGTGGCTGCGGAATCCGTCAGTCAACTGGTCTATCTTGTCACCAAGGATGAAAAGTTTGTCGTCCTTCTGAATCTGATTATCGGGCAGAATCTGGAAAAGGTCCTCGTATTTACCAACCGACGGGATCAGACCGTCCGCCTGGCAGACCGACTGAAGCAATACGGGATCAACTGCGCAATCCTTTCCGGAGACATACCCCAGAACAAGCGTATCAGGACCCTCGAGGATTTCCGCAATGGAAAGATCCGCGTCCTTGTGGCCACGGACGTGGCGGCACGCGGTCTCCATGTGAAGGACATCAGTCACGTCATCAACTTCACTCTGCCGCGGGATCCCGAGGATTACGTGCACCGCATCGGGCGAACCGGGCGTGCCGGTGCAACAGGGATTTCCGTGAGTTTTGCCAGTGAGGGGGATTCCTTTTACCTTCCCCCCATCGAGGAATACCTGGGCACCCCCATGGCCTGCGAGTATCCCGATGCGTCGCTGCTGAAGCCGCCGCCACCCAAGATCAAAACGCCCCAGGTGAAAAAAACGGCCCAACCCAGGTCAGGGCGGCAGCCTTCCAGGGGAAGACCCCGGAAGGGAGCCCCCCGGAGATCCAGGCCCCGGTCACCGCAAAAAGAGGGTCAATAATTTCGTAATTCGGCCGACGCAGGCCATCCGGGTCTGCCGGGAATTGACCCGGCTGAACGAGAAAAGCGAGCTTGCCGGGGTAAGGATGCCTTCGCGTCTCTGGATCTGCCATCAGGGATCATGCTCACCCACGCCCAGGTAGAGGAACGTGAGATAAGCGGGCGGCGGGTATCTGTCTTGCCCGTATGAAAATGGCTGCTCACTGGTAATACGGACGGCCTCTCCTCTATCTGACGCCTTTCTCCTCGATTAAGAAATTCCGCCTGAGTGAATGCTGCTATCTCTTGATATTAGATAAATATATCAAAACGCGGCAATAAAAGTTGCATAATCGCGGGATTTTGAATGTAAAAATAGCGACACGAATAATAATCACCTCGCGGCAGGAAAATCCGAAATGATAAAACGTTACCAAAGATGGCAAAAGGCGACCATCAAACAGCTGATGTTAGAAAGGCGTGTACTGCTACTGAGCGATCCAAGGCAATGCGGTAAAACCACACTGGCAGCATGGTCAGGCAAATGTATGGACCTATCCGCCATCGGCTCCGAGCTGTCCATCCTACGTCCCACAGTGGAACGCGTATACCCTTGGACGAAAACAGACTATGCCCGTGTCGGTAGACAAAGCAGGCTCGGAACTTCAGGAAGTACGGCAAGGGCAACCCGGCCCAGGCGACGCTATTCGATTTCATGGAAGGAGGGCCAGAATATGAATGAACTTGCACCCAGAAAAGCCGGCGGAGAGTTCCTGTTGTATCAGACCGAGGACGGACAGGTAAGACTTGATGTGCGGCTGCAGGATGAAACCGTTTCGCTCACCCAGAAACTGATGGCGGATCTTTTTCAAGTAACGGTTCCCACCATCAATGAACATATCAAAAACATCTTTCATGAAAGGGAACTAATCCCGGAGGCAACTATTAAGAAATTCTTAACAGTTCGCCGGGAGGGCAACCGGGATGTTCGGCGCGAACTGGATTATTTCAATCTGGATATGATTATTTCGGTGGGCTACCGGGTAAAAAGCCTGATTGCCACCCGCTTTCGGATCTGGGCCACTCAGCGGTTGAAAGAGTACATTGTTAAGGGCTTCGTTCAACAACGCGCATGACCAGGAAAACTATGTCCTCCGCAAACCATGAACTGCAACTCGCCAACGACTTTGTTCAGTATACCGGCTGCAATATTTTTCTGACGGGTAAGGCGGGCACCGGCAAAACAACCTTTCTCCATAATCTGCATAAGAACACGGCCAAGCGGATGATTATCACCGCTCCAACCGGTGTTGCGGCGATCAACGCCGGCGGGGTAACACTCCATTCTTTTTTTCAGCTGCCCTTTGGCCCATTTGTGCCGGGCACCGAGACATACGAGCGCAATAAGCAGCGCCAGTTCAGGTTCAGCAAAGAAAAAAAACGGATTATCCAAAGCCTTGATTTGTTGGTGATTGACGAAATAAGTATGGTACGGGCCGATTTACTCGATGCGGTGGATGCCGTGCTGCGTCGCCATCGCCGTAATAATCAGCCCTTTGGCGGGGTGCAGCTGCTTGTGATCGGCGATCTGCATCAGCTTTCTCCGGTGGCAAAGCAGAATGAATGGCACCTTTTGGAGCAACATTATGAGTCGGTTTATTTTTTCAGCAGCAAGGCGCTGGGTCTTACTGAACTGCTTACCATTGAACTGACGCATATTTATCGCCAGTCAGACACCCGTTTTGTCGAGCTCCTGAATCGGGTACGTGACAACCGGCTTGATGAATCATCCATTGCAAAGCTTAATCAGCGTTACATCCAGGATTTTACAC
>JBAPTR010000268.1:0-3080 GCA_049282265.1 Desulfatiglandaceae bacterium
TCAATGCTGTCCTTCAGCCCTTTATAGTATCTCGCCATTTCCATGGCCATCCCTGTCATCAATGCCATAGCCTGGGCAAAATTCACGTCTTCCAAGGTGAATTCCCAAGGTTCGGAAGTATATATACGAAGGGCACCAATGAGATGCCCGGCGACCACGATAGGCACGGAGAGTATAGAGGCTATCCCCTCTTTTTGCGCTTTATCCGGGTACTGAATCCTGGGATCATCACTCACATCGTAGATTGCTACCGGGCCTTCTTTCAGGGAGTCGGCGATGGACTGCAGCGCACTGAGGGGACCCTTGTTAAGATACTCCTCACTGAGGCCAAAAGACGCTGCAACCTCCAGTCCGTTGGTTTTGCGATTGACAAGAAATACGGTACATCCTTTGACCTCCAGGGCTCTTTTAATGCCCTCTACTGCAATGAGGGCGACTTCTTCGGGATCCTTAGAATGCGAAATGACCTTGGTTACCTTCAGCAAAGTTTCATAGTTTATGAGTTGTTTTTTCATGATTTCCTCCTTTGGTTAAGGTTTTCGGAGAAAATCGGCCTTCATGCATCTAAGACCGAAAGCGGGAACCGAATGAACATCTATCCAAAAAAGGGTTGCCCTCACTTATGAAGTTGTTACAGTATAGCATATCTCAAAAAATAACACACTTGAGCTCCTTTTGTTTTAGAGAGCCCAGCATCCGGAATCTCCGTCTCGTGATAAAAGCGAGCCAGACACACAGTATTTTGACAAAGATGGTGTTTTGTCGTTATCCTGACAGCGTGGACTTAAATTCGAGATCAGGCATGAATGAGAAATCCAAAAACGGAGAAAACAAGCAGGTTTTTCATTGGGACTTGCGGGCCCTGCGGTTGCCCAAGCTGGTCGAGGCAGATCCACGGGGGAAGGAACTTCTCCGCGGCTTGACGGCACACACTTTGCCTTTATGGCCAGGGGGCAAGACCAGGGTGCCGACGGTCGCCTTCAACCCGGCATTGTTAGAGGCTTTGCGGATTGCTCAAAAGGCAGGTCAATTGGTCCGAAGCTTGGAGGATGCGGAACGAAAACTGGCGGCCGAGGGCCGGGGACTCGCCCTGGTTGATCAAAAGAGCGGGGTCCCGCGCGGAGAGCGTGTTTCGCGTTTGCTCGTGCTGGCGGATAACGGCGCCGATCGATTTTACCGGGCGGTTGAGACATTGCTGCGCCAACACGGTCCACGGGTGCTGGCCTTGCGCCTGGATGTGAAGGCCGAGACCCTGGGCCAAATGCTTTTTGACCCCGGCCAACGCGTTCTATTGTTGCTGTTGGATCACAAAGAGGCGGTCAGCGCCATGCTCCTGGCTCAGTGTAGTGGGTGATATGCCAATAGATCAATATCTGTCCCGGAATGCCTATCATATGACTCAATTTGCATGAGGTCAGTATGCCAAAATTAAAAGCAAAGGGATTAAGATGGCTCAAAGGTTTTCACTTGATTGCCGTTTCATGTTGGGTCGGTGGCGCTGTTGCCCTGATATTGCTTTATGTATTGAAGGACGGGGTCACTGATGGAGGGGTCTTATATGGGATAAACCGGAGCATCCATCATGTTGATATGCTAGTGGTTGTAATTCCCGGGGCTTTTGGCTGTCTGGTTACCGGTTTAATATACTCATCATTCAGTAATTGGGGATTCTTCAAACACACCTGGCTGATATTCAAATGGATTGTCACCGTAGCAGCCATTTTGTTTGGGACATTTTTTCTTGGGCCATGGGAAACAACCATGATGGAAATTTCCGGAAAACTCGGGATGTCTTCTTTGAGTGATCAAACATACTTATACAATGAAAAGATGAACTTGATCTTTGGCATTATTCAAGCCTTATTGCTGATGGTTACAGTCTTTATTTCCATTTTCAAACCATGGAAAGCAAAAAAAGCAAAGGACAAATCCATGGAAAGGGGCCAATCCATAAATAAGGCAACTTGACACGACAATAGTATGCTGGTAGAAGAAACCTCCCGCCAAGACAAGCCCGCCTCGATGTCCACAGTCCGTACACCTGGTTCGACCTCGTTCGACTGATATTTACAGGTAGGCGAAACCGTATGGCGTCATGCCCCAGGCGTGATTGGAGGTGCGAGATGGAGATATCGGAATAAGCGAATGCCATTCTGTAATGGGATGTGATGTGGAAGAGGGACGCAAACAAGATATGTTGAGAGGGGAGCTGGCGCTGAAGTAATAGTGAAGTAAAAGAATAAAGTTTACTCTTGAGAGCGCCGATTAAAACCGGCAGGAAGCAGGGACTGAAAGTGTCCCATGATGAAGGGCCAGCCATCCACATCAACCTAATATCCGGTCCCTACTCCGGAGAAAACACCTGGCCCTGTTGGCCGTTGTTCCACTGCTGGCAACATTCATCTTCTCTTTTGCTGCGTTCAGATATGGATCACCGGGTTTTCGTGTGGACAAAACCCAGCATGGCTTATATATTTCCAAGGTTTCAAGCGATCAAAACCCCGTGCAGCCCGGCGACCTGATCGTAGCCCTCAATGATATGCCCTATAGCAGGGTGCTTGGCCTTCTTCTCCTGGGTTCACCATCCGGACAAGGTTCCATTGTCTCAGTCACAGTACTCCGTGACAGACGGACATTCAATTTCACGCCGGCCTTTACCCCGATTACCTGGGCAGTCTACCTTGCCGTTGCATGGCCGCATCTGCTCATTATTTTTCTTTTTCTCCTTCTAGGCACCATTGCTCTGCGCCACCTCCGTTCCCCATCGGCCAAAAGCCCGATTAAGCTCTCCCTTACCGCTTACTGGCTGACCTTTGCTCCCTATCTTATGCTTTCCTCCTGTCCAACCTGATCTTCGACCAGCCGCTGATCTCCTCTCTGAAGTCATGAAAAACGGAAAAACGGTTGGGGAAGACCGTTTTCCCCCAAACAACGGTTTTGGCCTTGCCGGCAGAGAACGGGATCTGATTGCCCGGGTACTGGAACAGTGCCACTGGAACCAATCCCGCACCGCGCCGGAACTTGGCATCACCCGAAACACCCTGCGCTATCGGATGGAAAAATACGGGATACGGAAGGAT
>JBAPTR010000269.1:0-1772 GCA_049282265.1 Desulfatiglandaceae bacterium
CCGCATATCCAGACAATATATCTCTCCCAGACGCGTCCTTTTCGTAACAGGCGAAGGTATCCTCATTTTTTCCGCTGTCAGCCTGGCATCCTACTTTCTCCTGGAGAGAGGTCTTGACTTTTTTACGACCCTGCAAATCATATGGCCGAAAGTGATTCTTGTATCCTTCCTCACCCAGTTGAGCCTCTATTTCAATGACCTCTATGAGTTCAAGAGCACAGACACTGCCATGGACATTGCGTCACGCCTTATTCAGGCCATAGGTATTACATCCATTGCACTCGCTCTCGTCTATTTCATATGGCCCGAAATGATTATCGGGCGATGGATTTTTTTTGTAAGCCTCGTCATACTGCTTTTTTTTCTGGTTTCCTGGCGTATCATCTACAGCATTGTCATAAGACGCAAGATTTTCACGGAAAAGGCTATTTTGATCGGAGACGGTGATTTGACAAACAACATCCTGCAAGAGATCCAGGAGAGAAGAGACCTAAGTTACAGCATAAATGGAATTGTTGCCCCTGAAAAGAGCCGTGGCCGTTTTGACAATAAAAAGGGAATTCCCGTTTATCACGGATTCGATACGATATGTGACCTTGCAGAAGCGGAGGACGTGGGCAATGTTATCGTGGCCCTGGATGAAAAAAGGGGAATCATGCCTTACAACGAACTCTTACGCTGCAAGATGAGAGGAATAAACATCATCGATGGTGAGAGCTTCTATGAGCGAATCTCAGGCAAGCTATTGGTTGAAAAGATCAACCCCAGCTGGTTGATTTTTTCTGATGGGTTTGTAAAATCCAGATTTATCAGGGTCAGTAAACGCGTGATCGACCTGGCCGCATCCACCGTTCTCCTGGTCTTGTCCCTTCCGGTAATCCTCATTGCGGCTCTGGCCATTAAGCTGGACTCCCCGGGTGGGGTATTCTTTTCCCAGGAAAGGGTAGGGGAGTTTGGAAGGATTTTTGTCCTTTACAAGTTCCGTTCCATGAAATCAGATGCCGAACAACAGACAGGGCCGGTATGGGCAACTGAGGACGATTCCCGGATCACACGTGTGGGAAAGATCGTAAGAAATCTCAGGATCGATGAACTTCCCCAGCTATGGAACGTGTTTAAGGGGGACATGAGCTTTGTTGGCCCACGGCCGGAGCGGTCCTATTTTGTGGAACAGCTCAAGAAGAAGATACCCTACTACAATGAGAGATTCGGCGTGAAGCCCGGGATCACGGGGTGGGCACAGGTAAAGTACCCTTATGGCGCCTCGGACGAAGATGCCCTTGAAAAGCTGAAGTATGAACTCTACTATATTAAGAACATGTCTCCTCTCCTGGATCTAATCGTCATATTCCATACCGCCAAGATTGTTCTCCTGGGTAGGGGATCAAGATGAAATATTTGTAGAAGCGACCTCCGGTCATGAAGACTTGAGCCATGAGCTATGAACTCTGTCACTTCCCGGTTTTTGGACTCCCAACGATGATGACTTCGTAAGAAGCTGGTTTATGCCGCGAGCGGCAGCCTATTAGGTACGAAGAGGAGCCGAACCTGACACTCTTTTTCAGACCCTTTCTAAACACGTCGGAGGGGATGGACGCCGATTTGGGGTTTAGCGTAAATTCATAGAAGCTCGTGGGGTTTGGAGACATAAACCCCAAATAGTCGTCCATGTCGGTGTTTGGTGCCAAGTGCACTATGAGAAAGGGTCTGAAAAAGAGTCTCACGCCCTGCTCCTTGACTCCGGCGGATGAGACGACTTCGTTGGAAGTCAT
>JBAPTR010000270.1:0-8027 GCA_049282265.1 Desulfatiglandaceae bacterium
AGCAGAAGGGTCTTTCCCCTTACCCGGCAATAACCTTTTCCAGGATCTTTTGATAGGCCTTGTTGATTTCCAGGTCATCTTCTTCTCTGAGCGTTTCCAGCCTGCCCTGATCAGCCAGGTCCACCAGCTTCGAATCGGCCGGGAGTTCCCCTAGAAACGGGACGTCCATCTGTGTGGCGGTCTTCTGGCCGCCGCCTCGTCCAAAAAGTTCAATGCTTTCGCCGCAGTGTGGGCAGAAGAATCCGCTCATATTTTCTATGAGACCCAAAACCTTCAAGTCGACCTGCTTGCAGAAATTGATGGACTTTCTCACATCAGCCAGGCTCACCTCTTGTGGCGTGGTAACGATGAGGGCCTCAGCGTCGGGGATGGTTTGGGCCACCGTAAGGGGCTCATCCCCTGTCCCCGGGGGAGAGTCAACGATCAGATAGTCCAGTTCACCCCATTGAATGTCAGAGATAAACTGCCTGATGGCGCTGATTTTCATAGGCCCACGCCATATAACCGCCGTATCTCTGTCCCCGAGGATCATCTCAAGGGAAACCACCCCCAGGTTTTCGGAAAAAGCAAAGGGTCTCACGATCCCTTCCGCTTCCTGCATGTCCAATCCCCCCTGGACATTGAGAAGATGGGGAATACTTGGCCCGTGGAGATCCACGTCAAGGAGCCCCACCTTGTATCCCTTTGAACTCAGCAAGACCGCGAGATAGGCGGCAACGGTGCTCTTGCCGACGCCCCCTTTTCCACTCATAACCAGGAGCTTTCTCTTGATCCTGCCCAGGTTGTCCTGGATCATCTTTTCCTGCTCGGCCCTTTCCATATCTCCCGGAGTCGCACAGGACTCTGTTCCACATTCTCCCATTACAACAGTCCTCCAAAAAAGAGGAACCTTCCCCCATCTTTTTTTCCGATCGGGAAGGTCCCTCTAAGAACGGCCTTTCAGGCCTTGATTTGACTATGAATTGTCTAAAGTTCCAGCCAGGAATCCGAAAACAAGGACTGGCCGAGGAGTACCTTGGCCGTCTTTGCATAATCCTGAAGCTCTTTGGAGAGGGAGCCCATATCAATGCCTTCCTCGTCCATGACCTTGTGGATGACCTCCACCACTTCCGGCTTTTCACCCCTGGCAATAGCGACGAGTTGGTCATCGAAGATGTCGGCAATGCACGAATACAGGCCGTTTCGTTCCATCATCACCATATAGGTCTGATTGATGATGGGCCTGAGATTGTCCGGTACCCCATTGGACGCGTTCGAAAGTCCGCATGTGGACTTTGAACCCGGTGCAATGTCCTGAAGCATCCCCTGGAAGGCCAGAAGGCTCATGAGCTGCGGCTGCTGGATATTCAGCGGCGTCACAACGCCATCCACAAAGATATCCTCGTTGGGAACACCCGCCTCATTGGCCGCATAAAGAAGCTCCACGGCCAGGGCGGCCCGTTCATTGTCGTCTCTGGGCAGTCCATCAGGACCCCACATCAGGGCGATCATGTTGGCCTTGTACTTGGCGGCCAGGGGAATCATTTTTTCATACCGCTCCGGCCGGCACATGATGGAGTTCATAATGGCCTTTCCCTTGTGAACCGCCAGCCCGGCCTCCATGGCCTCGACGTTGGAGGTATCCAGGACGAGGCTTGGAGAATCTCCGATGGCCTCCTGAACGGTCTTGACCACAAACTCCATCAACTCGGGGCCGCCCTTCCTGGCAGGACCCAGGTTGATATCGATCCAGTCCGCGCCCTTTTCCTTCTGTCTCTTGGCCTCCTCGATGATAGGCCTGGGATCTTTTTCCTTGAAGGCCTTCCCTATGACATGATTGATGACATTCAAACTCTCTCCAATAATTAGCATGGGTACACTCCCTGTCTCGTTGGTTGTTTTTGCCTGTGGGCGTCAGGTCCTCTAAACACCTACTTGCCCATATCCTTGAGGAATTTGGGAATGAGAGATGCATCCCGAGGCCCGATGAGGACCTCCCAGTCGGGCAGCTCTTCTTCCATGTCCCCGCTGATGGACGCGGAATACCCCGGAATGATAATCTTCCGGTGGGCCACCTTTTCGGCAATGCCCGATTTTTTGACAAACATCCCCACGGCATCCCCTACGAATTTTCCGGCGGCCCATGCAGTCATAACGGAAAGGCCTTCCGTGTCCATAATGAGCAGCCAGCTTGGGATCCTGCTCCCCTCGATTTCGCCGCTCACGATGAAGTAGGTCAGGGAAAAATTGGTGGTAATCAGGACTGGTGAGTTTTCGTCCGGAGTGCCGATCTCGTAGATCCCTTCCGTCACCATCATGGGTCGCTGCGGATCGGTGAAGATATTCAAACGTTCAACGAGGAGAGAGAACAGGCTTTCACCCGTAAAGTCGGAGAGGATCACGATTCCTGCATATTTGGCAATCAGCATTGAAGCCAACATGGTCTCCACATCGAGGTTTCCTGCCATCTCGCACGGAAACGTAATGGTGGGGAAACCCAGCGCACGGTTACCCACTTTCAAGGGTGCCCTTCTCATGGCCACCTGGTCCTCAAAGACCTGCTTAGGCTCCCTGGACCCGGAATCAAAGACCAGGTCTTTCACACCCATTCCGGTCAGCTTGTCGCTCAGGACTATTAATCCTTCCACATTATCAGCCTTCACTGCCAAGGCCAGGCCGGTCTCCTTGGCCAGATTCCCCATATCCTCGACATTGTCCGCGGTGGCTGCGTACAATAGAGGTTTCTTGAACGCTGAAACCTCCGCAGCCGCTTTCAGGGCATCCAGGCTTTCGCTCATCAGGACCAGGCCGAACTCGCTCTCCTCTGCAATCTTCTTGGCGACCGCCACAAATGCCGAAGCATCGCCGGTTACATCTTTTAGGGCCACAAGTTCAGGCCTCAAGTTGACGCCAACCCTCTCAAATTGAAAGGCGTTCCATACCTTCAGTTTCATGTCCAGCTCCTCGGAATCAATATCCGAAGAAATCATGGCACCCAGGGCCGTGGGGTTAAAGAAGGTCTTTTCATGGCGAAACATCACTGTTTCGCCTCCGGTCTTGAAGGCCCTCGTACCGGCCCCGATGGCGACCGGTCTGATGGGAGGCGCCGAGGCCTCAGCCAGCTGTTCCCTGGCCTCATCGGATACATAGGGACAGGCATCCAGTTCCGCTTTGCCGGATGCCAGGTTCATTGCAAAGGCCAGGCACGTAGGGACCCCGCATTCACCACAATTTGTCTTTGGCAACATCTTGAAAATCTGAATTCCAGTTAATCCCATAATGCACTCCTGTCTGTTAGTACGTTATCTCAAGTTATCTTATGATATCTCCCTGTTTCCCGAGTGACTGACTCTACGGAATCCGGGAAACAGAGAACATATATCAAAATTACATAATCGGCTCCATGGTCAGGGCGGGGTGTTGCTTCTCCTTGAGGAAAGGAAGAATCTCATCCTCTGTGAGCCCCACCGTCTCATCCGCAATCCGGTCAATCAGGTCGGGAATACCGAGTTCCTCACCGCGCTTGAGCAACCGTTCCCTGATTTCCTCTTTCAGGGACTTGGGCATCCAGACCATGCGCAGGAGCCCTCCGTCACCCAGAATGAACTTCCGTTGGGTAATATTGTACTTGGAATGCCCAACGAATCCGGGGCTTGATGCCCCACCACCCGCCGTGCCGGCCAGGGTGGAAAATTTCATGCCGCAGGGGGTCATCCCGGTATAATCCCTATGAACAGTCATCACACCATTACTTGCCGGAAGAACTGCAGCAATACACTCACAGCACCCGCAGGTGGTCATGGGATCATACACCAGGCTGTAGAAATTGTAGTGATCAATGGTCTGCCGTGATGCCTTGAACACGAAATCATTAACCCCCTTGAACTGTCCAAGTTTCGCATCCAGGACCTCTCCCTTTTCCACGGGCTGGTTCGGGCCGGTGGGGTTGATCTGGTTTGACGCTTTACAGTCCATCCAGTTATAGGCACCGCAGAGTCCGGTCCTTTCAGGACTTACCACACAGACATGGCTTGGAGCGAAGGACTGGCAAAGGGTACACGAATAGAAGATATCCGTGGTCTCGTCGGTCATGTTCTCGACCCGTTCATCTCTGACTTTGTATTCACCCCTGGCCCTCTTGGTCAAGTCATCTACATCCTTCTCATTTGTATAGAGGGTCACCTGGATCTTGTCCAGGATACCGCCGAAGTCCTGGTGAAGCTTCGCATGGAGGACCACCCCCAAGTGATCGAGGGTAAAGCCTTTCTCCATGGCGCCGTCACCCACCCTGATCCAGGAGATGTCCCGCTGTCCAATGTGCATGACTCCCTGAATATAATTGATCAGATGGTGGATTTGCCTTTCCAGGATAGGCTCGAAGTCCACCTGCATCTCGCGCCCTGCCACCTGTACGTAGATGCCCAAGGGAAGTTTATCGCCCTTTTTCGCGTCTTTTACATTCGGACCCACGACGATGACCTTGCCGTCTTCGATCTGATTCATGTCCGCCGTCTTGCACAGCTCGGTACACTGGGTCTTGCCGCCGCCCATCTCGATGAAGAGATCATCTTTCCGGACACGCTCGCCTTCAAAGGCCGGACCATAGGCCATGGGGATATCCACTTTTGAAATGGTGACCTTGAGGCCACGGACCTCGATGGACTTAGCCGACATCTCCTCTTCGCTCACATTGGCCACCACATGCTCATAGGTACACACTCCGGTGGGCAGGACCTCCGGGATGTCCGTATCCGCAATGGTGGGAAAGCCCCAGTTGATTGCCCCGGCTGCATTTGCGGCCCACTCTGCATTTACATCACCAAGGGCGTTCACGAAGGCGAAGATACGGTCCTTCTGGTACTTGAGCTGTTTCTTGAAATCGCCGGGCTGGATACCGCCGAAAGACATGCCCGCGCGGTTTGCAAACCCTAAGGCAAATACCGCGGCGGATATATCCGGCCCGAAAGAAACGAGACGGGTGTTCCATCCGATCTGGACGTCCGCTTCCAGCAGCTGCTCCGTAAAGGTGGTGCCGCTCTGGTTCGCTGCCATGAACACGTAGAGGTTCTTCTGCTGGTATTCTTCTGCGATCTTCTTGGCCGCCGCAGGACTGGAGGCAGCACCCACAATAGCCGCAAAGCCCGGGGCCGTTCCGTCCACAAATTCCACGCCCCGCTTTCTCATGATGGCGTCGTCCGCCGCACCTAGCCAGAGCTTGCCGTTATCCACATCCGGATCTTCGACCTCCGGTTGATAGAAATCAGGATCATCCACATACCGGATGGCCTCCACGATCTCTTCGGCGAAAAGGGCGGCCATTCCTGCATCCAAGAGCGGCCCAAGGTAGGGCAAATGGAAATCCTTCTTGATATGCGGCGGCAGGAGCTTCCGGCAAAAATCCATGACCTGCTTGGCAGAATCAAGATCCTTCACCGCGATGCCTGTCAACGAATAAATAATGGGCAGGTAATAGGCCGTATTGGGAAACTCCAGTTTCTGGCTCCCGCCGTGGCTCTCCAGGGCCTTTTTATAGATTCCCTCCGCCTTGGAAACAATGTTATAGCCACCTTGAATGGCTGCAAATGCTACTAATTTTGACATCTCTTTTTTCCTCCCTTCTTAAGAGGCTTCTTATATAAAATGTTATGCGGCTTCCATATCACGACGCGCCGCCATATCAAACAGGACCCGGTCCCTGGCCTTATCAATGCCGAGGGCCTTCCGTTTCTTGTCAATATGGGCGATCATCTTGCGGGCATGTTCGACGGGGTCTGCCTCAAAATCCCACATGCCTCCGTAGATGTCTTCAAGCTCGTTAAAGAGATAGTCCTGGAAGACCGGAGACCCCGTGACCGGCAATGGCACCCCGCCAAACACCGTGTAAACGCCGGAGGCCACGAAATACTGGCCGATGCTGATGGCCTTTTCACTCATCCACTCGGGCGCCGACCCGGCAGCGGGAAGGTCGCTGATGTCATTCCCCAGGCCCCCTGCCTTGACCACCTCGGTGGCGGCCATGAGGATACGGCTGTTGTCCACGCAGGAGCCCATGTGGAGCACCGGCGGGATACCAACCGTCTCACAGACCTCGGCAAGCCCCGGACCACAGTACACTTTGGCCGATTCAGGCGTCATGAGCCCCACCTTGGCGGCCGCTATGGCGCTGCACCCGGTGGTCAATACGATCACATCGTGCTTGATGAGTTCCTTGATGATGGTGATATGCTCATCGTCGTGCCTGGTCCGTGCATTGTTGCATCCTACCACGCCGCCGATGCCCCGAATACGGCCGTTGATGATATTGTCATTCAGCGGGGTATAGGAGCCTCGAAAGCTGCCTCCAAGATGGTAGTTGATGGCCTCGTAACTGAAGCCTGCTATCAGTTCGGAGGCGTTGTCCGGGATGATCACCTCTTTTTCCCGCTTGGGGAAATTCTCTATGGCCAGTTTCACGATTCTTTTGGCATCCTCGAATGCCGTGTGCTCGTCGAATTCAATATGAATCGTCTCACCTGAGGCAATCTTTGCCTTCGGATTGGTGGTGATGATCTTGGTATGGAAACACTGGGCCACGCTGGCGATGTTCTCCATAATGCACTGGAGGTCCACCACCATGGCATCCACCGCGCCGGTCACGATAGCCAGTTCCTGCTGCAGGTAGTTCCCCGCCAGGGGCACACCGTGGCGCATGAGGATCTCATTGGCCGTACAACAGATGCCTGAGAGCTGGATGCCGGCGGCGCCTTTTTGCTTGGCAAATTCCACCATCTCAGGAAGCTCTGCCGCTTCCACGATCATCTCGCTCAGGAGGGGTTCGTGCCCGTGGATAACGATATTTACATGATCTTCTTTCAGGACACCGAGATTTGCGGAACTCCGCACCGGATAGGGACACCCGAACAGGATATCCTGGAGGTCCGTGGCCATCATGGATCCTCCCCAGCCGTCTCCGATGGCAGCCCTGGTGAACTGGTGTTCCAGATTTTCATAGTCCTGGTCCACACCCATATGGGTCCGATGCATGATCTCGACGATCTCCCGGTCAACTCCGCGAGGCACCACTCCCAGTTTCTTCCATAGTTCATACCTGGGTTTTGGCGCCCGCTTGACAGTGCAGATTTCCCCTTCCTGCTGGCCCCACTGGGCCAGTGCCTTTTCAGCCACTTCCAGGGCAATTTCATCGATATCCCGGTCAAGGACCTCTCCATCTTTTCCTTCGACCGTAATCTCGACGTCAAAATCAGGGGCGATTTCCAGGAGTTTCTTGGGGTCCTTGATCTTGTAGTCTTCCACTTCTTTCCTGGCTGCAGCCAGGAAGGTTTCCGCCACGCCCCTGCCGTGATCGGAATGGGCTGCCGCACCGGCCGCGACCATACGGGAGAAATTCCTGGCCGCAATGGTGGATGGAGTGGCTCCACACAGGCCTTTACGCGTGTCTTCCCCCTCTATACCGCTTTTCGGGAGGGGTAGTCTACAAGGCCCCTGTGCGCAGTTCTTGCAACAGGTGCCCTGGACACCTATATTGCAGGCCTTCATGGTCTGGGCCCGGTCAAAGATGGTCTCCACCTCCAACTCCCTTGACCGCGCAATCATTTTCTGGGTGGCCGGGTCTATGGAAAGATCCCGCGGGTTCGGCGCGGGCTTTTCCTTTTTTTTGGCCGCCACGACCTTCTTGACTTCTTCTGCTGCCATTTTTGAGGTTCCTCCTCTTTATTATTGATTATTGCAGTTTACATTGGTTATCAGGAATGTTTGTGAATCCGTTCCAGATTAAGGCTCAGTTTATCCACCAGCGACAACTGTTCCGGCGCGGGTGTCCTGGTTGTTGTCACACCCTCTTCTGCCTTTCTTTTTGCCTCAAGCTCGGCCCGCTCTTGAGCCCGTTTCTGCCTGAGTGCCATCAATTCTTCGTTCTCTTTGGCCTTCGCCTCTGCTTTGGCCTTCGCCTCCGCCTCGGCCTTCGCCTTGGTTTCTGCCTCTGCTTTGGCCTCTGCCTTCGCCTTTGCCTCCGCCTCTGCCTTCGCCTTTGCCTCCGCTTCTGCCTTGGC
>JBAPTR010000271.1:0-2433 GCA_049282265.1 Desulfatiglandaceae bacterium
TGGGTTCATGGATACTGAGCCAGTGCATCGACCGGTATGGGTACACCTGGGACGCGGTCGCCTGTTACCACACCGGTAAAGGCATATCCGATCTCAAGGGACCGAGAAAACAGCGGGCCATCACCTATATCGGCAGGGTCAGGAGAGCTCTCGGGAGAAAGAATCAGTGACGGCAAAAAAAAGACACACGATTTACGCCCTGGTGTTTTTCGCCTCAATCGGCATTGCCGGGCTTAGCTTCCATGAGTCGATCACACGCTACTGCTCCACTGTCTCATGGGTAGCCGTCCTGAGCATGATGATATCCTTAGGGGGCGTTTTCTATGCGGTGCTGGAAAGAAACCTCATAGTCGGTGTGGTGACTGTAGCGGCCGCCCTTGTACTTCCCTGGGTGAAGACCTGGGTGGTGGCCTACTGGCCTTGGATTCATCAGTGTTTCGCGTCTCATCATTTTTTCCACCATTAGAGATGAAGAAGGAGGCGGCAACTTTTCATGAAAAACTTACTGGTCAGCACAACGCAAACCCTCGAAGGATACAGGATTACATCATACCTCGGCCCTATCGTTATCCCCATCGTCGGGGCGGGGAACATGCTCCGGGACTGGTTCGCCGGGTTTACGGATATTTTCGGTGGAAAATCACAAAGCTATCAGAAAGTCTTTGCAAAGTTCCTCAATCAAGGCGTCATGGAGATGATAAAACAAGGCAAAGAGAATGGAGCCAACGCAGTTATAAACCTGCGGATAGAAACGACAAACATATCAGGCGGCAAGTCCGTCATATCCATCATCCTCTACGGCACGGCCGTGATTATTGAAAAAATCGGAAAAATCGAAAACCCTGGAGAAGAAACCGATGCCTAGAGAATACCTTGGGAGTCCGGGCGATGTCTCATCGGGGATGATCATCCCGGTAGATCAGTCTGGAGAGGGGAGTACCACGAGACTCTTTCCCCACATCCTCGACGCCATATCCCAGATACAGCAGTTCTATGTGATCGAAGCAAGCGGACAGCCCATCCCTGATGATTTTCTCACCATACGAGGTAAACTCAATTTCTTCAACGTCGGCTTCGGATCGGGTTTTTTCGAGGCCCTCCTCTTTGCCTTCTTCATGTCGATTATCATGATCCTGGTCTCCGATGAAAATACGAAAGAGGCCATCGCAGTATATTTCCCCCTGATCAAGAACAGTATCTTCCTCTGGTCGGTAAATCTCCTCCCTATCCTCATATCCGGAGGTCTCTGCTGTTACCTGAGCCGGTGCTATATCGGGAGGATTACCCGGAAGGCCGTGGATTCCCTTTTACTTGGCAGGGTCTTTTCCCTGGTGCTCAAGGGCCTGGTGCTCTTTTTTCTCATGATCTGGATTTCCAAGTGCATCAACGCGCATTCATCCTGGACCTTTGCCAGGTGGGTGAGTTTTCACAAATATCATTTTGCCACAAGGATCTATTACATTCTCATGGCGATGAAACCCCTCTTGGTCCAACGGGCCTTCGAGCTGCTTGCTATTTTTGGCTTAGCCATCATCATGCCGTTCCTGTTTATCTGGGGCGTCGCATGGGTCAGAAAGGTAAGGGCCGCACGGGACCGTTCGCTTATGGAGTCATAACAAATATGTTCAAGAAGCAACAACACACATTCCTCGGGTACGGGTATAGGCTCGACAGCCCCGGAAAAGTCAAAAAGATCAGGCTGAAGGATGCTGACAGGAAGGGACATCTGTTCTGCTTCGGTTCCACAAGGATTGGAAAAACAAGGCTGATAGAGCTGATGATGGAGCAGGATATCCGGAAAGGGTACTCGGTCGCCCTCTTTGACCCGAAGGGCGAGATAGAGATTTTTTCGAAAGTAGTCCAGGTGGCCTATGAAGAAAACAGGCAGGACGACTTATGTCTGGTAACCCCCATCTTTCCCGACTGCTCCGCCCGGATGGACCCGCTCGCCTATTACTACATGCCCGAAGAACTGGTCTCCCACGTGGTATCGGGAATCAAGGCCAGGGAGGAGTTTTTTATCAATATCGCCTATGAGACCACGTTTGTCATCGTCCAGGCGCTGCTCTTTTTCGCGAAGATCAAAAATGTAAAGACAACATTGAACTTCAACGTGGTCAAGGAGCGGGCATCGTACACAGACCTCAAAAATCTGGAAGAACAACTCAAGGACTATGAAAACGACCCGGAGGCGGAAGAGATTCTCCTCAGCCTCCGGCAGATTCTTTCCTCGCCCCAGGACTATTTCGGAAAGGTATCTTCATCTCTTCGAACCGTGCTGACTTCACTCTCGGCCGGCAGTGTGGGGGCCATCATCGGCAAGGCCAGGGCGAATAATTTTGTAAAGCGCCTGGAACAGGGGAAAAGAGTCATTCTGATCGTCCAGACGGGGAGCCTGCTTACCCGGAAGACGGCGCATATCGTGGCAAGGGT
>JBAPTR010000272.1:0-6896 GCA_049282265.1 Desulfatiglandaceae bacterium
GTTCCAGGATTACCTTGTCGCCCTTTTTGCTAATTTTCACTTCATTTCCTTTAAAGCGAAACGCTTTTGGTAACCGAACCGCTTGCGACCGACCGTTTTGAAATACTTTTGCTATTGATTCCATAACCTACCCCCTCCCTATGATATAGATATATACCAGTATATACCAATTATCAAAAAAGTCAATCATGGCGTTATTCCCCATTGGTCTTTTCGCGTTCATGATGGAATGCTGCCCGCGACGGTCGCCGTACAGGGTTTTTATCTTTTTTTGCAAGAAAAGGTCAAAAATCAACTCATTTTCCCTTCCTGCAAAAAAGTAACTTATAATCTTATGGACACGATCCACAGTGAGTCCCCCATTCCGGTGGAAGAACATCACTTGTGATAAGAAATGTGCTTTGATATTATTCTTTTATGCCCACGGCCATGAAAATCGGTCAGGTCTGCCCGCTCCCAGGCAATATTAAGCGCCCCATCCGAGGGGCGTGTAATATCAATCCCGACCACTTTATTATCGGAGGCTAATCGGCTGCACAAGGCTCTTCCGATAAAGCCGTTGGCGCCGGTTACAAGAATATTCATTCCATATTTCTCTAATTCATCCTAGACATTTTTATGCTATAGTGTATTATACAGAGTGCAATTGTTGTTCTTGACCAAAAAACAGGGTGGTTCGACAAAATAATCAAAACCCTCTCATATCTCAGGCCCTCAATTTCAGTGGATCCCATAACATCCATGCCAACCGTTTCTTTTGACGCCTCCGTCGAGATGAAGGCCAATTCAATTCCGGAGGTTCTTATTTTAATTGAATCTCTTGGCAAAAAAAGACGACCGGTCGTGGTCTTTGATGAATTTCAGGATATTTTGAACCTTGAAGATTCCCATGAAGCTCTTGCCCTTTTGAGGAGTAAAATACAGTTTCAAAGCGATATCCCCTACATATTTGTTGGTAGCATCCGGCATAAGATGGATGACATATTTACCCATCACGATTCACCCTTCTTTAAGTCCGCTATCCCCCTGACGGTTGATCCCTTATCTTATGAAGAATTTTCGAAATTCCTGAAAAATAAATTCACTACGGGTCAGCGTAAGACTGACAACGGGGTCCTGGAAAAGGTGTTTAAAATTGCTAATAACATTCCCGGGGATATACAACAGCTCTGTGAGGCCCTCTGGGAAGTAACTTCAGGAAAAGAGATGATAGGCCCGGATAAACTGAAAAACGCCCTTGAATTGATATTTGCCAGGGAACAGAAATCCTACGAAAACTATATCAGCCTTTTGACAAACATTCAGCTCAAGTGCCTCATGGCAATAGCAAAGGAAGGCGGAAAGAGTGTCTTTTCCGGCTCATTCATGAAATCCGCAGGGTTTAATAATCCATCATCTGTTCGGAGAGCAATTACACGACTGACCAAACTCAATATTCTTTTTAAAAGCGGCGATGAATACAGGTTTATAAATCCTTTTTTCAGGGCCTGGCTTCCTTACAAAGGATAATCCTGTTTACGCCGTTAATTGCCTGCCCGGTTGAATCCGCAGCCTATTCAACCGGGGCTCAGCCTATTTAACTGGGGTTTTGGGCGGATCTCCGACCTTGAGCTGAAATGGGTAAGATGTATCAATCATCACTGTTAACGCGCATATAAGTATCAGAATCAACCGCCCCGATCTTCTGATGCGCAATACCGGCACAGTGAATGACCACATCCGGGGAATACTTTTCGCAAATTACAGCCAATACCCCCCTTCCGGGGCCTTCTCAATGATTGCAGTCAGTTCTCCTCTCATAAAAGCCTCCTTTTAAGCCGTTTCGCATTAACGCCTTTGTTTCAGTTGCGCCTATGTGAATCGAATGTATCAGTTTAATATTTATGAGAAACATAGTGATTCCGGCAATCAGCCTCAAGGGAGGAGGGCTTTCATATCCCTGCAAAGGCTATATTCGTAGTGGTGCGCGTCTGTTGAAGTAAAGCGCATCTCACTGACATTGCCCCGGAAAATTGTCCGAAAGAGAGGAGCAACTCATTTACCTATTTACAAATGGACGTTATCCACATGTGGACGTCCCGCTATCCACACGAATTCCATTGCTTATGGCTATAAAGATGGCTATAATAGACAGAAAATGAGTCAAGGAGGCGGCCATAATGCAAAAGCAATTTTCCATCAGTGAAGCAAAGAACAAGCTTCCCACCATTATCCATTATGTCGAAAAGGGGCCATATGTGGAATTGACTAGACGGGGAACGCCGGTTGCGGTGTTGCTCTCGATTCAAGAATATGAACGGCTCAGCCGCAAATATTCCGGGTTCTGGAGTGCCGTTTCGGAATTTCGACGAAAGGTTGAAGATGAGGGAATTGAGATCTCAGACAGGGATTTTGATGGGCTCAGAGACCTGTCTACCGGACGAGAGGTCGAGTTGAGATGATGAAATATCTCCTTGATACAAACGTGCTTTCAGAAGGGGTGAAATCTGTCCCGGATAAATTGGTTTTGAAGAAGTTTGAAAAACACCAGCACGAGATCGTTACTGCTGCGCCGGTTTGGCATGAGCTTCAATTTGGTTGTCATCGCCTTCCCAAGTCCCGAAAACGTGAAGTTATTGCTTCGTTCCTTAACGACATCGTCAAACGTACGATGCTGATTCTTCCGTATGACGACAGGGCAGCAGAATGGCATGCAAAAGAGAGAGCCGGATTATCCTCGAAGGGGATGACCCCATCATTTGTTGATGGGCAGATTGCGGCAATATCCGTGGTGAATGGCCTGATTCTGGTAACAAGGAACGTTGATGACTTCAAGCATTTCCAGAGATTGAAGATTGAAAACTGGCACACTGCATGAAAGGGAGAGCCGGTGCTCTGTTCTTTGTCTTCTGACCGCTGACTTCAGACTTCTGATCCCTGGCATCTGACCTCTGACGCATAAGCAAATCACCTTATCTTCCGTTTTCCATAACATCTGAGTGTTCCCGGCGCCTATACGAGAAGTAATGCTTTTTGCAGGAACAGAAAGTCACCCTGAATCGCCCTTCCTTTCGTGTCGTAGGACATGTTGTATATTCCCTGAAGGCGGAAGTCATGCTCCTGAAGATACGCGATCACCTCATCGGCCAGGGCCTGGGCTTCATACAATTCCATGAATGAGCATTCCGCATAGATGTACGCAAAACAATGGAGGAGGCTTTCACACCCCTGCAAGGCCTGCAGGTAGCCCTGCGCCCGTCGAAGATGCCGTCATGCGGTGCGCACCTGTTGAAGTGACGCGTATTTTCACTGGTATAGCCCCGGAAAATTGTCCGAAAGTCAAAAACAACTCATTTACTGATTTGCAAATGGACGTCTAATACACTAATCCCTGCCCCCGGATTACTTTCACTTCCCTGTTTTTGGGGGAGAATTAAATCCCTAATGACATACAGGAGCCAGAGTGCGAGTGAGAAAGGAACGGCTTGACAAATGCCCCATAAATAGTACACTTTTCGTATGGACAAGTACAAGGTCGTAAGAGCGAATTTTTATGCCACCTCATCAGGTAAAATGCCCGTTCGGGAATGGCTCTTGACATTGGATAAACAGGACAGAATCGAGATTGGCGGGGACAGCGCTAATGTTGAATACAATTGGCCAATCGGACCTCCAAAATGTAAACCACTCGAACATGGGATCTTCGAAATACGGAGCAATATTTCAACCGGTCGAACGGCGCGTGTACTCTTTTTTGTTGAATCCGGCAAAATGTACTTGCTTCATGGATTTATCAAGAAATCGCAAAAGATTCCGAGGCGGGATCTTGATTTGGCCAAAAAGAGAAAAAAGGAAATGGAGGGATAACGGATGGTCGATAAAAGACACATTGGGCAGAGCTTTGATGATTTCCTCCGGGAAGAAGGCATCTATGAGGAGGTCCAATTAAATGCCTTGAAAAAGACCCTTGCCCATCAGATAAAAACCATGATGCAGAAACAAGATATCCGCAAAACAGAGATGGCACTTCGCATGAGGACAAGCCGCTCATCACTGGAACGTCTCCTCAATGAAGAATCGTGCAACGTAACCATTGCCACAATCAGCAAGGCCGCCGCTGTGCTCGGAAAACGAATCGAGATCTCGCTCGTGGACGGCAAGAGGGGTTAACAGGCATAAATGGTGAAATAACCTCTGTGGTCTCCTTGCCGGGGCGTCTTGTCCCGCCCTAGTCTTGACGAAGGCGAAGGCCTTGTGCGAAGACCGGCCGTTCCGGGCATAGTTTCGTGTCATAAAATGGGTGACCCCTTTTCCCCCCTTTCGCCTTCAGGACGCACTCGCTGTCGTCCGCTTCATAGTCGGGGACGAGTTCCTTCAACTTCCACCTTATGGTCCGACCTTCGTGTTCGATCGCGGCTTCCAGGAGTTCGTCAATACCTTTGTCAAGCCATTCCCTGAATGAATCTCTGTCTCTGTGCCCATTCCATCTGGAGCCGGGCCGGAGCACCATGATTTTTTCGTGGGCTGTTTTGACGATGCCTTCCCCCTCCGTGATTAGCTCTTCATAAAGTTTTTCTCCTGGTCGCAATCCAATAAACACGGTCTCAATGTCCTTGTCCGGTACCTTTCCGGAAAGCCTGATGAGATCCTTGGCCATTTGTGCGATTTTCACGGGTGTCCCCATCTCAAGAACAAACATATCACCCCCTTCCGCCAACCCCCCGGCTTGGAAGATCAGTTGGCACGCCTCAGTGACTGTCATGAAATAGCGGGTCACTTCCGGATGTGTGACCGTGACCGGTCCGCCTTGCGCTATCTGCTTTCGGAATAGGGGGACGACGGACCCGGACGATCCAACGACATTTCCGAATCGTACGCAGGACATGCGGGTTTCGCTATGGCCATCAAGGGTCTGCATAACAAGTTCGCAGACCCGCTTGCTCGCCCCCATGACATTGGTGGGCCGAACCGCCTTATCCGTGGAGACCATCACAAACCGTTTGACACCTTGGGCCACAGAGGCTTCCATTACATTCCGGGATCCCACTATATTGTTGAAGACCGCCTCCCACGGATTTCCCTCGAGCATGGGCACGTGCTTGTAGGCAGCGGCATGCACCACGACCTGGGGCCTGAAGCGTTCCATAATCTTTTCAACCGCACTTCTGTATTGAACGTTTTGGAGAATGGGGACGTAGTTCAAAAACCCCTTTTGGTGCTCAAGTTCCATCTGGATGTCATAAAGGTTGGCCTCCGAGCAATCCAGAAGCAGCATTTGCTCCGGCTCAAACCTGATGATCTGGCGACAGAGTTCGGAGCCAATCGACCCCCCGGCCCCTGTTACGAGAACCCTTTGGCCTTTCAGGTATGCACTGATGGATTCAACTTCCAGTTCAACGGGTTTTCGTCCCAAAAGGTCATTGTAGCTCACATCGCGGAGGGCCTTCACACTCACCCGCCCGTCAATAAGCTCACCAAGTCTCGGCAATGTCTTGTAGGGAACCCCGCACCTCTTGCATATCTCGACGATTCGCCGCATCTGGGGGCCCGTTGCGCTCGGAAGCGTAATGAAAATCTCTTGGGCTCCAAGCTCGGCAACCAGGCGCTGGAGGTGTGTAACAGGACCCCTGACAGGAACACCGTGAATCAGCCGACCTTGCTTTCTCCGATCATCATCCGCGAACCCTACGACCTGGTAATGCATCGAGGGATTTTCCATGAGTTCACGAAACGTCATCTCCCCCGCGTCACCCGCCCCAACCAGAATGACGTGTTTTCCTTTTAATCTCGACCGGGAAAGGGTTCCGTTGCCGTTCGTCTTTCCAAAAAATCCTTCATGGTACAGGAAACGGATCCCAATTCTTAAGCCTCCGGTGAAAAGAAACGTCAAAGCGGCGTCAATGAGGAAAATGCCACGTGAATATCCATGAAAATGATGCAGAAAAAGGATCACGGAAATGATAAGCAGGGTCGATAGGACCGTGGCTTTCAAAAGCCCCCGGATGTCGCAGAGGCTCGAATAGCGCCACATCCCGCGGTACAGGCCGAAACCGAAGAAAACAGAGGCTTTTACGGGCACAAGAACCGGAAGAAGACCGAGCGTCTGTCTGAACATTTCTTCGGAAAAAGAACAATCGAACCGGAGAAGGTATGCTCCGAAAAGCGCCAGGGCAAAAAGGACCATATCGCCCACAACCATCAGATAAAAATTTCGATTTCTCAGTTGTCGAAACATCTACTGCTCCTCAGCCCCATATTCCTTTTGGCTATCATTTTCTTCTGCTGGACAATAATGTGGCTACTACCCTATTGAGATCCTCCTCTGTCATTTGCGTCCCTGACGGAAGGCACAACCCCCGCGCAAACCGATCTTCGGCCACCGCGCCCCCAACCACTCTCGCCTTGTATCTCTCCTTATTTTGTTCGGCCTTGCGCCTTCCGCCCCAGCACCCGGAAATTACTGAAAAAAACCAAAATAATCAGTATGAAGCCGATCTTGTTTGTAAATCCAAGTTTTATAAACATCCAACCCTTTTGCAATTACTTTCAAATCACGGGTTTGGCTTTACCTCAAAAATTGAGGTTGAAAGGCAAATGTTCGTGAATAAAAGCAAAAAGGATGCCACACAAGACAGCTGTTAATAATCTTTCCTAAAACCTGCAAACCTCTTACCAGCCAAATTGAAAGAACAGGTATGTTCAGTCAGTTACAACTCGTAAGAACTCGAATACTGGACATTAATTTGATGCAGTACGGATCCATACCACGTGAACTATAACAAAGGAAATTCAAATACTTAAGCTAGAATGCAGGTTTCGGATTGCAGGTTTTAGGTCTTTCATTTTGATAACAAACTGAATTCACACAACAGCAATATCAAGAGCTGAATAATACATATCGCGAACCCCTTTTTTTC
>JBAPTR010000273.1:0-4110 GCA_049282265.1 Desulfatiglandaceae bacterium
CCGAACCTGAGACTCTTTTTCAGACCCTTTCTAAACACTTCGGAGGGGATGGACGCCGATTTGGGGTTTAGCATATATTCATAGAAGCGCGTAGAGTTTGGGCGGATTAAACCCCAAATAGCCGTCCATGTCGGTGATTGGTGCCAAGTGCACTATGAGAAAGGGGCTGAAAAAGAGTCTCACGCCTTGCTCCTTGATTCCGGCGGATGAGACAACTTCGTTGAAAGAAAGCGCTTTTCTTAAAGTCTGCATAGGGCGCGCGGTTCGGTCTTCCCAAAAGTGCCTTGGCAAAGCATCTCAGAAGCCTTCACAACAAGACAACAAGGAGGAATCAACATGGAGTGGAAACAGCTCAGTCAGACCTGGCATTTCGTAGAAAAGTGGGCCGTTGAAAAACCCGACCATGAGGCCATCGTTTATGACGACCGGCGAATAACCTGGGCGGAATTCAGGATCGAAATGGATCTTGTGGCCAGGGCCTACCTGGACATAGGTATTGAGAAGGGAGATCGGGTGGCGCTCATCGCCATGGCCTGTCCTGAGTTCCTGACCACCTACATGGCCGCAGGAAAGGTGGGAGCCGTATGGCTGGGCATCTCTCCCAAGTTCAGCCTGGACGAACTGCGCTTCATTATAGAGGACAGCCAACCGACCGTGCTTATTTCCCTCAGGAGATACCTGGATGCGGATCTTGCCGAAAATCTGAAAACCCTTTCAAAGGAATTCCCTTTTCTAAAGAAGATTCTGGTCATCGGTGAACCCGTCGAAGGATGCGAATCCTTTCAGACCTTTGTTCAAAGGGATCGCACCCACCTGGAGAGCCCCCTGGAACTGCGGGCAAAAGAGATCTCCCGGACGGACGCCGCGTTGCTCATGTACACATCCGGGTCCACCGGCAAACCCAAAGGTGTGCTGCACACCCACAGGAGCATCATTGAAAACATCAAGGTGGAGGTGAAGCACTTCTCCTTTGAGGGAGACATGAGGATGCTGTGCCACTTTCCCATCAATCACGTGGCCGCCGATGTGGAGGTCTGTGTAGGCGCCATTATGGCGGGAGGGACCATGGTGCTCATGGACAGATTCGATCCGGCGGAATCCCTGGAGGTTGTCCAGCGGGAAAGGATCACGGCCCTGGGCCAGATCCCTGCCATGTTTCTCCTGCAGTTCAAGTCCCCCAATTTTTCCCCTGAGAAATTCGCCACCGTTCGCCAGTTCATCTGGGCCGGTTCCGCGGCCCCCTCCATTATGGTCAAAGTGCTCAGTGGAATCGCGCAGGCCACAGGGGCAACGCTGATTACCGGCTACGGAAGTACAGAGGTCTGTGGATTTGTGACCTATACGGAACCAGGGGATGGGCCTGAAGTCCTCTTGCGGACAGCCGGCAGAATTGCGGAACCGTTTGAACTTAAAATCGTAGGCCCGGATCGAAAGGAACTGCCTGATGGTACTGTCGGGGAAATCGTGGTCCGAGGTCCCTTCCTCATGAAAGGCTATTTCAACAATCCGGATGCCACCAGCCGTGTGCTGGACGAAGAAGGTTGGTACTACACCTCCGACCTGGCCAGGCGAGATGAGAGGGGATACATTCACATCGCCGGCAGATCCACCGAGATGTTCAAGTCCGGCGGGGAAAATGTCTATCCCAGGGAAGTGGAGGACGCCATCGAGACCCACCCCGCGGTCCTGTTTGCTTCGGTGATCAGTGTGCCTCACGAGATTTTTCAAGAGGTGGGCTGGGCCTACGTCATGACCAATCCCGGCCAGGAGGTCTCCGAGAAGGAATTGCATGGTGTGTGCAAAGAAAAACTGGCCAACTTCAAGGTGCCCAAACGGTTTTTCGTAAGACCCATGCTGCCGCTTCTTCCCAACGGAAAGGTGGATAAGGTTGCCCTGAGGAAAGAGGCAGAGGGGACCTCGAAAATGAGTGATTGATTTATGAGATTCATTTTGAAAGGAGGAAAACATGTTCCCCAAGATTGATGAGATAAATAAGACAAGGAAGAAGTACAATCGGCAGATGAAACAAAGTGGCATCACAACGTTTCGAGAGATAGGAGAGCTCGAAGCAAATGCATTAAGAGATGGTGCACTTAACCAAAAATACAAAGAGCTGATAGCACTGGGGATAAGCATCAGTAACAGTTGTTACGGCTGAATTGAATATCATGTCAGCAGTGCTGCTGATTTGGGGGCAACAAAAGAAGAAATTCTGGAGGCAACAGCAGTCGCCATAGCTTTGGGTGGCGGTATAGCGGAATGGCCCGCACGGTTTGTTTTTGAGGTTCTTGAAGAATTGATGACTTCGTAAAAAGCTGGTTTATGCCGCGAGCGGCAGCCTATGAGCTGTGAAGAGGAGCCGAACCTGAGACTCTTTTTCAGACCCTTTCTAAACCCTAGTGCCAAGTGCACTATGAGAAAGGGTCTGAAAAAGAGTCTCACACCCGGCTCGTTGACTTCGGCGGATGAGACGACTTCGTTAGAAGTCATCATCGTGCCCATGGACGGGCACTCAAATCAATGCTTTCCCAGGAATTCCATCAGGGCTTCGTTAAAGGCGTCGGTTTGCTCTATGTTTGAAAGATGCGCGGCAGACGGCAATACCACCAGCCTGGAATCAGGGATGCGTTTGTGCATGGCTCGTGAAGCCGCCACCGGTGTACCCTGATCTTCTTCACCCACCATAATCAATGTCGGGATTCTGATCTCAGAAAGCCTTTCGAGATAATGGATGCCTCTGATGGCTTCGCTGCATCCGATATAGCCCGAAACCGGGGTAGCCAGGAATTGTTCCCGGGTCAGTTTCACTTCGGGTGGATTTTGACTCAGATAGGGCGATGTGAACCAGCGTTCCAGTGTGGATTGAACCAGGGCCTGCATTCCCGCCTTGCGAACCAGCTGCAGACGTTCCTCCCACACCGGCTGAGCCTCCGGGGGAATGGCAGCTGTGGTATCACACAAGGCGAGAGTCCGGAGTCGGTCGGGGTGGCTCAGAGCCATGTACTGGCCTATCATTCCGCCCATGGACAGCCCCACCCAGTGGACCGCCTCCAAAGACAAGGCATCCAATAACCCACGGGCATCCTCTCCAAGCTGATCCAGGGTATAAGGACCCTTCGGTGCGTCGCTACCGCCGTGGCCGCGGGTGTCATAACGGAGAACCCGGTAATAGGGTTTTAGAGGCCCTGTCTGGGGATTCCACATGGCCATGTCGGAGCCCAGGGAATGACTCAGCACGACGACAGGGGCTCCCTCCTTTCCTGATATCTCGTAAGTCACATGAATGCCGTTGACCATAACTTTCATTTTCGCTTCCTCACGTGCCGGTTGTTTAGGCGCTGCCGTGATGGTGACGCCCCGGAGAAGAAAAGGATCTATATAGAAACATTTTTCTCTGAACCATATTGAACGTATTTCTATATTGTTAGAAGCTTTTCATTGTTTTTTAAAACCTCTGTCAATGGCAACCCCCAAAACTTGACTTCAATTTGAAGTTTTTCCAAAGTTTCTGTAACTCCAAGTTGATCTGCGCAGGCTTTGCATGCGGTTACGTGAACTCCTGCATCTATAGCTTCCTTGATCAATTTTTGAATATTGACATCCTCACCAACCAATTTAGCAGTGGCTCCCCAAATTATGAGGGTGACATTTTCCCACCAACCACGGATGCGAGAATTGATGGTATACATAAAAACCATCTTTTCCGCTGTAATCGGATTATCGTTAGTCCACAATACATAAAGATGTGTCTTTTCCATTTATTTTCTCCTTTCGTTTCTTTGTTCAACGCAAAGGTCACCGACGCAAGGTATGAGCGCCCGCTGTATTGGTTCTTTCTGAGGACGGATTCCATCAGATCGTCATCTATTGCTTCCTTCGTTCTCGTCTCTTACCTCTTATGAGTATATATCGCCCCTATCATACATATTGGTTTGCGTATTCAAAAGATATATTATTGGGAGGTGTATAGCGGGACAATCCTACAAACACCACATGAACACGGCAGCCTTTCGCCGCTTCAGGAACATCCCGTTCACCTGCTCCTCATAGCGAGCCATTTTATTTGCTGCAGCCAGGAGGAGGGCCTGAGAGTCTTTTTCAGACCCTTTC
>JBAPTR010000274.1:0-1599 GCA_049282265.1 Desulfatiglandaceae bacterium
CCCCGGGGCCGGAGAACCAGAGTAATCCAGGCTTCCAGCCTGAAAGGTCCCCCGGGGCATCCTGCCCGGAACCCCAAACCTGAAACCTGAACCGTGCAAACCCGCAACCCGAAACCCAAAACCCGAGGACGCGTTGCCCGAATGGTAAGGGTTGTGCTGGACCGGACGGCGGCAGGCAGGCGAACGCACGGCAAGTTGGTTCCACGCAACGAAGGACGCCGCCACCCACAAAGAAACCCTTTGCGGCGTAGCGTACTTAGCGCCTTGGCGTGAGAGCCGATTCGCCGGGAATCAGCAGATGCGGAAAGGCCCGGCCGCCGGGTTCTCACGCAAAGCCGCCGAATACGCAAAGCCGCCACCCACAAAGAAACCCTTTGCGGCGTGGCGTACTTGGCGCCTTCGCGTGAGATCAAGCTGCCGAGACCTTACTCCAATGAGGCAGGGCGCGACCGAAAAGAAAACCAAGACCAACCGGGCAACACGCCCTCAGGTTCCACGGCTCCCGTCTCCCGTTTCCCGACTCCCGTTTCCCGTTTCCCGTTCTCCAATCCGAGCAGCGAAGGCCCAACGCCGAAGTGCGAAGTGCGAAGTGCGAAGTGCGAGGTGCGAGGTGCGAAGGGCGAACGCGGGGCCCGAAAACCTACTTCGCGCTTTCGATGAACTGGTCGAAGCTGTCCTTCCAGTGGGCCACGGTCGGGGCCGGCCCGGTCATCTTGACGAACCAGGCGCCCTGACCGGTCTCGATGACGGCGGCCAGCATGCGGTAGTCGGGGTGGGTCTCGGCGGAGCCTCCGCCCATCATGGGACCCATGGCGGCGGTGTAGGTCCCCGAGACATCGACCATGGTCACCTTGTAGTTGCCGACCTGCTCCGTCTTGATCTGGGCCGAATCGCCGATGGGGCTGCCGTCGGACTTGGTGAACTGGTGGACCCAGCGCTCCACGTTGGCCTGGGCGGATCCGCCGATGCCCGTGAAGACGGCGACTTCGGCGTCTGCGGCCCCGTCCTGACCCGGAAGCCGGTACTGGGACTGGCGCATGGAGGAGGAGGGCTGCTCCGAGATCCATCCGGCGGGCGCGGTCAGGGAAAGCGTCCCCGAGCCGGCGGAGGCGGAGTTCAACTCATTCGAGGAGCTCGCGACGGGCACCTCTTCACCCTGGGGCATCTGGTTCTTGGAGCAGGCGCCGAGAGCCAGGAGGCTCAATAATCCCGCGATGGACAAAGTCCGTGCGACAAAAGTCTTCATATCAATCTCTCCTGAAAATGACCTCGTTTTCAACCGTACAATAAGGAGTATTTGAATTGCCTCCATCCCTGCAACCCGAAGCAGAGATGGGACATGCTAGGGAGTATATCAGTCCGCCCGCTCCGCCGTAGACCGCCGGGCCGCGGGGGCTGAGTTCTCCCCTCGCGCCCCGCCCTTCGCACTTCGCCCTTCGCCCTTCGCACTTCGCACTTCGCCCTTTGCCCCTCGAAGTTCGGCGTTCCGGGCGAGAACGAGGCGCCTCACTTCGTTCGGGCTCTGAAATCCGGCGCGGCATCCCGTCCTCCCGCCCTCTAGTCTCCGCCGGCGTTTTGAAGCGGGTCGCGGCCGTGGAC
>JBAPTR010000275.1:0-45209 GCA_049282265.1 Desulfatiglandaceae bacterium
GCATATGAGCAACGAAGTTGAGCCGAACCTGAGACACTTTTTCAGACCCTATCTATACACATCGGAGGGAATGGACGCCGATTAGGGGTTAAGCGAAAATTCATAGAAGCGCGTAGGGTTTGGAGACGTAAACCCCAAATAGTCGTCCATATCGGCGTTGGTTGCCAAGTGCACTATGAGAAAGGGTCTGAAAAAGAGTCTCACGCCCGGCTCGTTGACTTCGGCAGAAGAGAAGACTTCGTTGGAAGTCATAAAACGGTCATGCCGGGCTTGACCCGGCCTCCAGAACATATTGAAATCGCTGAATTTCCGCCTTCGCGAGAAAGACGAAAACGCGTGTTTTCAGACTTTTACAAGTTTGTCGATGCTGATCGCTCACAATTCAGCACCGGCGACAATGTCCTTTTCCATTTGAACAACCAGGTTTTCCATTTCGCGCACTTCTTCAGAGACACGCACCACATAGGAAGCGTCTTTTATGGATGCCAGGTTGATTTCTACGTTTTTGAGAGCTCCGAGGGCTGCTGTTCTTGCCATCATGACCCCCACCAGACCGTCCGTGCGGGCATTGGGATTGCCTTTTTTTAGTACGGTCTCCGCGAGGGGAAAGAGTTCCAGCGCATCCTTGGCCACTGCCAAAGGAACTTCCGCTGCCAATCGCAATGCCTCCTGAATAGCCCGGGACCTGACTCCCTTTTCAGTAGTGGTGCCTTTGGGCATACGGAAGGCCTCCATCACCTTTGTATAGGCAGCTGAGTCATGGTCTATGGCGTCTGCGAGGGTTTGACGGTAGTGGGCCGCCTCACGGGCAATGGACTCCATTTCTTCCGATACGTCTTCGAATCCTTTCCTTCCCTTGGTCAAATTGGCCACCATTTCCACCAAACTCGCGGCAGCGGCGCCTGCCAGGGCGGATATGCTCCCACCCCCGGGAACCGGATCCTTGGATGCGGTCTTTTCCAACAATTCGGTTATTCTCATTCCTTTCAGCAAACCAGGCTCCCTCCGTTCATTTTATCATAGACAAGATTCCCCCACTTTATGACCTTTTCCACTGTGTTTACACCGATGTGATAGGGGATAAAGCGGTATGAGGGGAATTCCAGGATGATGGCGTCGCCTTTCTTTCCCCTATCAAGGCTCCCGATGCTGTCCGCCCTTGCCACTGCCGCAGCGCCATTGACGGTCAGGGCCGTTATGGCCTCCTCGACGGTCAGGTCCATGTAGAGGGTGGCTAGGGCAAAGAGAAGGGGGATGGATTCCGAAAAGCAGCTGCCAGGATTCAGATCCGTGGCAAGGGCAACGGCGCAATGGTTGTCGATCATATAACGGCCCCTGGCATAGGGCTCCCTGAGGCTGAAGGCCGTGATAGGGAGGAGGGTGGCCACAACCCCTTTTTTCGCAAGGTCCGCAATACCCTGGTCGGAGGCCTGCAGGAGATGGTCCGCAGAAACAGCAAGCAGTTCCGCGGCGAGTTCGGCGCCGCCGATCTGTACGATTTCATCCGCATGAAGGGTGAGTTTAAGGCCCAGTTCCCTTGCCTTGACCAGCAATTTCCGAGATTGATCAACGGAAAAGACTCCCTTTTCACAGAATATGTCGCAGAATTCGGCCAGCCTTTTTTCTGAAACTTCGGGCAAAACCGTTTCTATGATGAAATCCAGGAACCGGTCTGTCTGGCCTTCATATTCCCTCGGTACGGCATGGGCCCCGAGAAAAGTCCTGACAAGATCCACAGGATGGGTTCTGTCCAGTTCAGCCATGGCCTCGAGCTGGCGGATTTCCGTGTCACGATCCAGTCCGTACCCGCTCTTGGATTCCACCGTGGTCACCCCGAAGGAAAGCATGGAATCAAGCCTTTTTCGTCCTGATTCGATCAGGGTTTCCAGGGAAGCCTCACGGGTGGCCGATACCGTGCTGACGATGCCGCCGCCGCGGGCCATAATTTTCATGTAATCGATCCCGTTCAGTCGCCAGGAAAACTCCTCCTCGCGGTATCCTCCGAAGATCAGGTGGGTATGAGAATCTATGAAACCCGGAAGGACCGCCTTTCCACGGGCATCAATGACGTCGAACCCGCTCCTCTGAGCGGAAACCGGTAGATCGGATGTCTTCCCCACCATGGTGATAAGACCGTTTTCCATGACCACGGCCCCATCGCGAATCACATGGAGATCCGACATCTCCGGGCCTTTCTTGGCCGCGAAGCCGCTGCAGGTCACCAATTCCGAGGCATTTTTTATGATGATGTTCCCGTTCATTTCGACCTAAAAAACCCTACACCTTGTACTTCCAACGAAGTCTTCTCTTCTGCCGAAGTCAACGAGCCGGGCGTGAGACTCTTTTTCGGACCCTTTCTCATAGTGCCCTTGGCCCCAAACACCGACATGGACGGCTATTTGGGGTTTACGTCTCCAAACCCCACGCGCTTCTATGAATTTACGCTAAACCCCCAAATCGGCGTCCATCCCCTCCGAAGTGTTTAGAAAGCATTTGAAAAAGATCTCAGGTTCGCTTCCTCTTCGTTCTCGATAGCTTGCCGAAAATAGCATAAACCAGCTTTTTATTCCATCAGTCGGGATTCCAGCACCTGTTCCATGGAAAAATTCTCAACACCCAGGTAATAGCCGGCGCAATCTATAAGAGCGGCCATGGGGACCAGTCCGATAATCTCACTGCCCACAACATTGACACCGTAGCGGCGGGCCTCCATTTTGACCAGTTCCAAGGAACGGTAAAGGGCCGTTTTGGTGAAATCGGTCATATTCATGGAGACCTGGACGATCCCGCGGTCTTTGAGTTCTACGCCGATGGCCTTGCAGAAGCGGAGCCCGCCCGTCACATAGCGGACTTTTCTGGCGATGGAATCGGCGATATCCAGGTTAGCGGTGTCCAGGTTGACGTTAAAGGCGACCAGGGGCATGCGGGCTCCGATGGCGACAGTACCGGCAGATGGATGGACTTGGGCGGGTCCGAAATCCGGGCGCCATTCCGTTTGTGAGATTTTTTCACGCATCCCCTCGAACTGGCCCTTGCGAATGGCGGCAAGATTTTTTCGATGGGATGCAGTGGCGGATTCCTCGTAAAGAAAGACGGGAAGATCATAGCTTTTCGATACCTCGGCGGCAACCTGCCTGGACAGATCAATGGCCTCTGCCATAGTCACGTTTTTTATGGGGATAAAGGGAACCACGTCCACGGCCCCCATGCGGGGGTGTTGCCCCTCATGATTCCGCAGGTCAATCAATTCGACGGCTTGCCCGACAGCCGCCACAACGGCCCGTTTCAGCGCTCCGGGTTCTCCCAAAACCGTCACCACCATACGGTTATGGTCTCTGTCACTCTGATAATCAAGGAGCTTGACGCCTTCCTGCGTCCTGAAAGGCTCCACGATCCTTTCCATTTTTTGAGAGTCCCTTCCTTCGCTGAAGTTGGGGACACATTCGATGATCTTTTTCTTCTCCGGCATGTGTTCCTTCCTCATTTATTCAGCTAATCGCTCCGCGACCAGCATCTTGACCATCTCTTCATTCGCGATGTAGGGGAGGGTGATGTGATCCCGGCCGTTTCGCTCCAAGTTATAAGCCGTGCCGGTCTCAAGTGCATTTTCATTCCTGGCCCATGCCCTTCGGGCCACGCCGCCCATGACATCCCAGGGAATGGCCTGCCGGATGATATCGTCCACCCGTTCACTCCCGTCCAGCACCAGACCGAACCCCCCGTTGATGGCCTTGCCTATTCCCACACCGCCGCCATTGTGGAGCGAGACCATGCTCATCCCCCTGGCCGCATTTCCTGCAAAACACTGGGTGGCCATGTCCGCCATGATGTTGCTGCCGTCCTTGATATTGGCCGTCTCTCTGAAGGGTGAATCCGTTCCCCCCGTGTCGTGGTGATCCCGGCCAAGCATAACGGGTCCGATTTCATTGTTCCGGACCATCTCGTTGAATTTCAGGGCGATATTCATCCTGCCCATGGCATCCTGATAGAGGATCCTGGCCTGAGTCCCGACCACAAGGCTGTTCTTCTTGGCATCCCGAATCCAGGCATAGTTGTCCCTGTCCTGGAAACGGCGCTTCGGATCAATACAGGACATGGCAGCCTGATCTGTCCTGTCCAGGTCTTCGGGACGTCCGCTCAGACAGACCCATCTGAAGGGACCATAACCATAGTCGAACATCATGGGTCCCATGATGTCTTCAACGTAGGATGGGAAAATAAAGCCATTCATGGTGTCCTTGCCGTTTCTACAGACTTCAGTGAGGCCGGCATCAAAGATTGCTTTCAGAAAACTGTTGCCGTAATCAAAGAAATAGGCGCCGCGATCTACCAGGATCTTAATGAGTTCGAAGTGATGCCTCAGAGACTTGTCAACCAGTTTCATGAACTTCCCATGATCTCTCTCGAGCATGTCAGTGCGTTGTTTGAAAGTCAGGCCTTGCGGACAATAACCGCCATCATATGCCTCGTGGCAGGAGGTCTGGTCGGAAAGGAGATCGATCTCGATGCTGTTTTCCACAGCATACTGCAGGAGATCGACGATGTTCCCATGGAAGGCAATGGCAATACTTTCCTTGTTTTTCCGGTATTCCTTTGCCAGCCGAAATACCTCGGCAGCGGAATCGGAGATTTTGCTGACCCAACCCTGTTCGTGGCGTGTCCGGATCCGTGAATAATCCACTTCAGCGATGATCCCCACTCCTCGGGCGATTTCCACGGATTTTCCCTGAGCTCCGCTCATACCGCCCAGGCCTGAGGAGACAAAAAGTCTTCCGGACAGATCACTGTCCCCGGAGAGATGGAACTTCTTCCTGGCCGCGTTCAGGATCGTGCCGTAGGTCCCGTGAACGATTCCCTGTGGGCCGATGTACATCCACCCGCCCGCCGTCATCTGTCCGTAGTTGGCTACACCGAGGGCCATGGCCCTGTGCCAGTTTTCATGGTCATCGAACATGCCTACCATGAGGGCGTTGGTGATGATGACACGCGGCGAGTCCGGACCGGACGCAAAAAGGCCTAAGGGGTGTCCCGACTCAACGACCAGGGTCTGTTCCCGCGTGAGGACCTCCAGATAACGCTTGATAAGGCGGTATTGCATCCAGTTCTGGCACACCTGACCGGTTTCCCCGTAGGTGACGAGTTCATAAGGGTAGAGCGCCACATCAAAGTCCAGGTTGTTTTCTATCATGACCTGAAAGGCCTTTCCTTCAATGCACCGCCCTTCATAATTGTCAATGGGAAGGCCTTTTATCCTTCCGGCAGGTCTGAAACGGTATCCGTAGATCCTTCCTCGTGAAAGCAGTTCTTCCAGAAACTCCGGGGCCAGCTCCGCGTGCCATTTTTCCGGGATATACCTGAGTCCATTCTTAAGTGCCAGGAGTGTGTCTGTTTTCGAAAGGGAAAAATGTCTCTTGGGTGCCCTTCGAATGCCCTCGACAAATTCGGGGTTATCCGGCAGTTCATGAAAGATACTGTCAAGTTTTACAGTCATTGCATCCGAAGTGTTGATGTTGTGTTCCATATTACTGACTCCTTTATGATTTAGCGTTCCAGATCATTGCTTGTCAAGTATACTCTATCAAATTTTGTATTGGGAAACTACTTTGAAAAGGCCCGATAAGATTTCATAAATCCCGAATGCCAGAAGCGCCCAGAAAGAGATACGGCTGAGCAGGCGACTCGCCTTTGGGCTCACTCTTCCCAGGGAGCCGATCATGACAATAAATGCGGAGAGACACATCACAAAAGTCCCGTAGAAACCCGTGATGAAACTGATGCCCAATACCATGGACTTTTGCCACCCTTCAAGCAGGATAGGACCCGCCACCACTCTCCAGAAGACATAAGGGTTGGGATTGACTACATTCAGTGCAACAGCACCGAGGAAGGTCCGGCGAGCCGCATCTCCCGATGGTTTAAAGTCCAGGTTTTCCGACTTTGCGGACTTGAGGATTCTCAGGGCGAGATAGAGAATGACAAGCCCTCCAACCACATTAAGCACGCTCAAGGACCAGGAAGGTATCCTGGTAAGCACATAGAGAACGAGGACAATGACCGCCGTCTGCTGCCAGCGGTACCAGGGCGACGGGGAGCGTTCGCTTCCATCCGTATTTGAGGGTGCGAGATACCAGGAAGGCCTGGAATGGCCCGGGCATGAGGGTCGCTGGCAGGGCTAATGTGGCGCCTTGAAGGAGATAGAGAAGGATGCTGGTTACGGAGCTATCTATTACCTGATTGGAGCCGCAACGGCAAGATGAAAAAGAGATTTGATGTTGAGAGTTTAAATAGGGTATACTAGGCAGCGAGTGTTTTCTCAATCATTCCTTTTTTCAGGGAGCGGTAAAAAATGAAAATAAAGGTGAAGAGCGAAAAGATCATCAAGGCCGTAGAAAAGTTGTACGGCATTGAAATTGAACTGGAAACGCTTGGAGATGCAAAGGAAGCCATAGAACTCATTTTGAGCCGGATGGGCGGCAAGGGAATGATTGATTATAAACAACTTAAAGAAATTGAAGTAACATCTTTAAAAGAATACGAAACATCTGCGGTTGACTATAAAATGACTTTCCTGCTCCTTTTCTCTTTCGAGGAGGGTGTGCCGCTGGAAAAGAGAGTGGTTGTCATAAAGGATTTCCAGGAATTCTTTTCAAAAGTGTGAAAATCCGTCAGAATGATCACCTTAACCGCCAACATTGCTATCGATGAAAAAGAAATCCGGGAGGAATTTGTCCATGCTTCCGGGCCGGGCGGGCAAAATGTGAACAAGGTGGCCACGGCCGTGCAACTCAGGTTTGACGTGGTTCATTCCCCCTCACTGCCTCCCGATGTGCGGGAACGAATCGTTCGACTCGCCGGGGGCAGGATCACGGGAGACGGCGTTCTGGTCATCGACGCAAGGCGGTTCCGCACCCAGGGGCAGAATCGAAAGGATGCCCGTGATCGGCTCGTGGAGCTCATTCGCCTGGCCGCAGAGAGACCCAGAGTCCGAAAACGGACGAAACCCTCGGCGGCTTCAAAAAGGCGGCGTCTTGAATCCAAGCGCCTCCACAAAGAAAAAAAGAAATTGCGAAGGGCTGTATCATCTACAGAGACGTAAAGGAGGATTAGGAAGAAATGCTTGACATAGCAAAAAGGCTTTTTGGGAAATTCAAGAACGGGTCGCAGAGGACGCAGGAGCCAAGCGCATCCGGCAAAGACCTTCGCGTGGCTGCCTGTTCACTCTTGCTTGAAATGGCCGAAACGGACGGGAAATTCCTCGGTTCGGAACGGGAGAGAATCCTTTCTATCATCCAACAGGAATATGACCTTTCCGATAAAGAGGCGGTTTCCCTGCTCGAGAGGTCACAGCAGGAACTCGATGAAAGCATAGACCTCTGGCGGTTTTCAAACAACATCAACCAGCATTATTCGCTGGATGAAAAAATCCGTCTCATTGAAAACGTCTGGGAAATCGCTTTCACCGATGGCAATCTGGAGCAACATGAAGACTATCTGGTTCACAAACTGGCGAACCTGCTGAGGCTCAGTCACAAACAATTGATTGATGCCAAAATGAAGGTGCTGGCCCGGGGTTCTCACCGATCTTCGTCATGAGAGGGTGGAAAGGCCCATGAATAAAAGGCCGAAGGGAAGAACTTCCATTCGGCCTTTTGCCGTGAACTCCAGGATACTGACGTTTTCTACTGGGGCCGGAAGATGAGCAGCCAGGCCTGCCCAATGGCCACACTGATAATCATATAGGGAAATGCCTTTTTCATAAAACCCACAAAGCTGATGCGATAACCCCGTGATTCGGCTATCCCCATGGTGACCACATTGGCGGAAGCTCCGATGATCGTCCCGTTCCCGCCAAAGCATGCACCGATCGCCAAGGCCCACCAGAGCTGGTCCCCGGCGCCGGGAATCACCTGACTCAGATAGGCGACAATGGGAAGCATGGTTGCCGTAAAGGGAATATTATCCACAAAGGCTGAGGCGATCGCGGAGACCCATATGATCAGGGAGACTGAAATGACAAAACTGCCCTCGGACAGATGCACGACCCAGTCGGCGATGAGGGCCAGGAGGCCGGTTTCATCCACGGCCCCGACCAGGATAAAAAGGAATATGAAGAACATTAAAGTAGGCCATTCGATATCTTTTTCGATGAGTTGAATGAGATTGACCTTTTCCGTCAAGATCGCGATGGTCACAAGAATTGCAGCTCCCATCAATGCCGCAATGCTCACCTCCATGTGCCAGTACCCGTGTGTCAGGAACAGAAAAACCGCGAAGCCCAGCACGGCCAGCCCATAGATGAGGAGGGCTGGATCGGTAATCTTGTATTCATCCTTGAGGGTCTGTATGTGTTCTTCTATATTGTCCACCTTGGCTGCCGCATAGTCCTTTCCCCAGTAGATCTTACAAAAGATAATGAGTGCAACCAAAGAAATTGCGCAGACCAGGCCCAGTGCGAGCAAGAAATTTGTGAAGGTCAGGCCCGCGTAGGAACCGATCATGATATTGGGTGGGTCGCCGATCAGAGTGGCAGTGCCCCCGACATTCGAGGCCATAACCAGGGGAATCAGCATATCAAGGGGGTTCAGGTTGAGGGACACACATATTTCGATTGCCACGCCGGTGAGCAAGAGCATGGTGGTCACATTGTCGAGAAAGGCGGATGTAATGGCAGTAAACACCATCAGGTAGATAGTGAGGAGAAACACCTTGCCCTTGGCCAGTTTGTACGCGAAATAAGCGCACCACTGGAACACCCCTGTATGCTTGAGGACCCCGACGATGATCATCATGCCCATAAGGAGAAAGATGACATTCATGTCAATGGCTGCTATGGCCCTTTCGAAGGAGAAGATATGGTAGGCTGGATTAATGGTCCCAATGGTATAGGATATGGTCATCATCAGGGCCGCTCCGACCATGGCGGCCACGGTTCGGTGAAGGAGCTCAAAGGCGATCAGGACATAGGCAAGGATAAAGATCACGGTGGAGATCCAGAAGGCCGGGCCAAGGACCCTTCCCAGGACGATATCCTCGCTGATGTAAAAATGCTTATCCTTGGAGGCCAGTTCATTGCCTTTAAAGGTCAGGGTTTTTCCCTGGAAACTGGCCTTATAAGCCTTGATTTTAATGGTTGCGGATTGAATTTCACCCTTTTTTAGCTGGAACCTGGAGACATATTTGCCATTATGGGCCGTTTCCAAATGGTCCACTTCTTTTCCGTTAACCGTGATTAAAACCTTTACCTCAGCAACCGGCTCCTTGTGGTTATCCAAGACAAACCCGGAGATACTGACGGTATCAGCCCCGGGTATAAGGGCTATCCTGTGCTTTCCGCTGCTCCCTTCACTGGCAAAAGAGGTTGAGACCAGAGAAACAATAGAGAGCAACAGCGCAAGAATGAAAACTACTTTCGACCTTGACATGCCTGAAAATCCTCCTGGGTTCACAATTCCTTATCATTCTTTATAGCAAACTCGGACCACTCCCGTACAGGATGGTTCAGAGCTCAAAATGAATTGGCTCGGACTCTACAAAAGCTGCGTCAGGGTGTCAAGAAAAAGGTTGAGAAACTTTTCTCAATTCGAGGCTATTCCCCGCCTTTTAGAAGGGACCTCTATTCCGAATCATCCCGTGGAAAATTGACATTCTCCGTGGACGTGTGTTAGTGATGAAATCGTTATGGAAGGCCAGACCTTTGTCATCAAAACTCTCATGGTGCAGAACACCGTCATGCTCATTTCCCTGGGCATCGTTGTTTTTTTTCTTTTGCGGTCTTTTATGAAAGGCCGCTTGAAACACGTGGTCGTATTTCTCGTATGGGTAGGTATTGTCTTTTGGTTTTTCAACAGCCCCTTTTTCGGCTTCAGTCGCCTAACCGTCAGTCCGAAGGGGATTCAAGTCCAGTACGGGATCCTTTCCTTTCGGAACACGACCCTGGCCCTCGACACAAAGTGGGAAATTGAAACCCGGTTTTCGGGAATCATCAGGACCACAAAGCTTTATGACATTCGTATGGGTGAGCACCGGAGTATGAGGGTGAAAGGAAAGGGGGGACTTGAATTGCTTCAGAAGATCGGACGTTCCATTGACGGTACGAAGAAGGCGTGGAAAGCCGGAGAATAGGCCACGACGCCCCCCCCCCGGCCACGCCGAAAAGGCATGGCGTTATGCGGTCTTTGGGGGGGTGACTATTTGGTTTTGTTCGTAGGAATGGTTTTCAAGGGCTGGTCACTCGATTCCGCGTTGCCCTCCTGGCAACCGGCTCTCATTCAAGTGGAAATCCCGAACTTCGGCAGGATGTAGGTCTGGAGTAAGACCCAGCCTACAATGATCAGTAAAAGAATCCAGATGCTCATTCGGTCACTCCTTTTCTGCTTTTCTCTGCATATCGCCTATTGCATGATCAACTTATCTTTTTAAACGAAAGCGGCACACGGCCGTTCATTTATCCACCTCACGAAAAGCCTCCACCGGAAGAACAGTTCGAAGAACCCAGGCCTTCCCCGATCCCCGGCCCCGATGCGCCGGAGCTGAAGCATGAAAGCAGCCTTTCCACGTCCTTTTCATCACAGGTCGGACACCCTATCTCTTTCTCATCATCACTTGCAAAGCAGAGCTTTTCAAAAATATTGCCGCACTTACGACACTGATATTCATATATGGGCATTATTAACCTCCAGTTCGAACAGGTATTTTCTAAAACTGATTAGAATATAATCCTTCTCCGGCTGTTTTCAAACAAAAATCCGAAATAATTTGGGTTCGTCGTTCCAGGAGCCTGTAGTAATGAAGCATTGGAAAGAACAAAATATCCATTACTCCATCACTCCACTACTCCTGTAGAGAGGGGGCTTGCGGTAAGATATTCCGGTGCCCAACCACAAATACATTTTGGGCACCGCTGAGTTTCCAATCCAGAAATGAGAATTATTGGATTGGAAACTCGTCTAACCTGAAAGACGAAACCGGCAGGCAAACGGTGCACACGGCGAACCGGCTCATGCGAGGAGACTTTTTGCCACAATGGTCTTTTCCATCTCTTTGGTTCCTTCGTAGATTTCAAGGATCTTGGCATCCCTGTAGAGACGCTGAACCCGGTACTCGTCGATATAGCCATAGCCTCCGTGCATCTGGAGCGCCTCATCGGCGCAGCGCACCGCCATCTGTGCCGAGAACCACTTGGCCATGGCGATGAGGGCATGATCGATTTTTCCGTGGTCCACGGACCATGCCGCTTCATAATAGAGGTTTCTTGCAGCACGAATCCATGTGGCCATTTCCGCCATCTTGAACTGGGTGACCTGGAAGGAAGCCAACGGCGCATCAAACTGACGTCTCTTCTTGGTGTGCTTGATGGATTCCTCCAGGGCGGCCCTGGCCAGACCCACGGCCTGGGCGGAGACGTGCAGCCTCGTGCGGTTGAAGAATGCCATGAGTTCCTTGAAACCATTGCCCTCAACGCCCACCAGGTTCCGGATAGGAACCCGTACGTCGCTAAAGCTCAGTTCCGCCGTATCAGAAGCCCGAATCCCCATTTTCCCACGGATCTTGCTGGAGCTGTACCCGGGAGTGTTCGTGGGTATCAGTATGAAGCTGTGTCGCTGATGACGTGATGGGTTCTCGGGGTCTGTCAGGCAGAACACGATCATGTGGTCTGCCAGGTTGCCATTGGTGGCAAACATCTTGGCGCCGTTGATAATCCAGTCACCGCCGTTCCTTATGGCCGTCGTTGTCGCGCTGGTCACGTCGGATCCGGCATCGGGTTCGGTGATGGCAGTGCCAATCAGGGCCTCCCCGGAAACCAGCCCCGGAAGGATGGATGTCTTCTGGTCGTCTGACCCGAAAAGGATGAGGAGCTCCGAACCAAACGTGCAGGAAATAATGGCCTGGGCAATCCCCGGGTCCACTGCCCAGAATTCTTCCGTGATCAGACAATTTTCAAAAAAACCGTACCCCATGCCTTCATACTCTTCCGGAATGAAAGTCCCAATGAAACCCAGCTCACAGGCCTTTTTCCAGAGACCCTGGTCAAAGGTTTCTTCGCGGTCAAATTCCTGTGCCCTGTCTGGAAATTCACCCAGGGCGAACTCCCGCGCTGCTTTTATGATGTCTTTTTGTTCGTTATTCAGTGAAAAATCCATTCATTCCTCTCCTATTTGGCCAGTTTTTCCTTCATGGCCTCCAGGACCTTGAAAAGGTCTTCGACAACGCCAAAATCGGCCACCCGGAAAATGGGGGCCTTTCTGTCTTTGTTAACGGCTATGACTGTTCCCGCGCCGCTGATACCGGCTATATGCTGAAATGCCCCGCTGATGCCCAGGGCCAGGTAGACTTTGGGTCTCACGGATTTCCCGGAAGTTCCGACCTGGCGAAACTTGGGCAGCCAGTTCTTGTCCACAATGGGTCGGGAACAGGCGAGAGTCCCTCCCATGAGATCTGCCAGGCCTTTAACGGTAGCGATATTTTCTTCATCCCCCACACCCCTGCCGATAGAGACGAGCAGATCCGCCTGCGTAATATCAAGTTCGCCTGCACCGGTATCCACCAGTTCAAGAAATGTACTTCTGGGTCTGGGGAGATCAGCGGGAATCGGCAACGGCAGGATTTCTCCATGACGATCCTCCACGGACTCGGGGGGAGGAAAGGCCCCCGGTCTCACAGTGAGGATATAACCTTTCGATTCCTTAAAGGAGACTTTCGAAAAAACCTTTCCGCCGTACATCTGCCTGATTACCAGAGGCCGCCGGTTCTCCACGAGAATATCAATGCAGTCCGTGGCGAAGGGATACCCGGTTTTGACGGAAAGGGCAGGGGCATAGCCCATTCCCCACGAGGTGTGGCCGATAAGCGTCATAAAGGGTTGACGCTCTTGTATCAATCGGAAAATAGTTTCCTTGTATGAATCCGGATTGAAGTTTTTCAGGCTTTCCTGTTCCAGGAGCAACACCTTGTCTGCCCGTCGGCTGAGTTCCTTGAGGGTGGTCTCATCAAGGCCGCCGATGAGGAGTACAGTCACAGCGCATGAAGTGCTCTTGCGGAGTTGATCCGCCTTGAAGAGCATCTCATGAGTGATATCTCTCAGTATGCCCTGCCTGTGTTCAGCAATGACCAATATTTCGTCCATGTTATACGTTCACCCCCTTTTCAGTGAGGATACGGATGATTTCCTCGGCCACGGTGGATGGATTCCCTTCGATCATCTCGGCCCCTTCCGTATCCGGGGGAAGGTAAATCTCCTGGATCATGGTCCGCGGTGTTAAATCCTCCGACGGGAGACCCAGTTCCGAGACTTTGATGACCTCCAGGGGCTTCTTCCTGGCCTTTCTGATGCCCATGATGGACACATACCTGGGCACGTTTATTCCCGTCTGGATGGTCAGCAATGCAGGGAGTTCTATGTTGGACTTTTCTTCAATGCCTCCCTCGAGCTCTATCTGTAATTCGGCCTCCTTTCCATCCACCTCCACACCCGTTACAACGGCTGTGTGTGCTACACCCAGATGTTCGGCCAGCATGACGCCGACCATGCCGCAGTTATCATCGTTTGCCTGGACCCCCGTCAGGACAAGTTCAAACGGCAGGTCCTTGACGGCGGCCCAAAGAAGCCTGGAAATCACGAATCCGTCAAGAGAGAGATCCCCGGGATCAATACGGATCGCCTTTGCAGCTCCCATGGCGAGGGCCCGTCTGAGGACCTCTTCGTCTTCTTCGTTGCCTATAGTGATTGCCGTCACCGTACCGCCGAATTTTTCCTGCAGCAAAACGGCTTCCTCAATGGCATAGTGGTCCCAGTCATTGATGACATAGGCGAGCGGTTCCTTTTTGATGTCTTTGCCGGTGCTGTCAATTTCCAGGTCCACTTCCTGGGTCAGGGGCACCCGTTTCACACAAACCACGATATTCATAAAGGTTACCTCCTACAATGTTGATATGAAAAGTTCCATGAGATCCACGACCCTTATGTCCTTTTCCAGACCTCCGGACTTGATGGCGTCCTCAAAATGGATAAGACAGAATGGACAGGCCGTGACAATCACGTCGGCCCCTGCGTCACGGGCCATTTGAACCCTTTTTACGGCCATTCGTTCTTTCTCCTGTTCGATTTCATACCAGAGAACGATATCTGCGCCGCCACAACAGAAGCTCCGGTCCCTGGATTTCGTCATTTCCCTGAAGTTCATGCCCGGTATGGATCGGATGATATCCCGCGGCGCATCGTAGATTGAATTGTGCCGCCCGAGATAGCAGGGGTCATGATAGGTGTATGTCTCATGGGCATCGAGGGCTTTGCCCGGTTTGAGCTGGCCGCTTTGAAGCATGGATTGAAAAAATTGCGTATAGTGAAACACACGAAAATTCCCCGGGTAATCCTTTTTGAGGGTATTGAACGTATGGGGGTCTGTCGTAATGATTCTGTTGAATTGGATGCTTTTCAGGGTTTCTGAATTTTCTTCCAGGAGAAGTTGAAACAGCCCTTCTTCCCCTATCCGTCGCACCTGGTGGCCCGAGTCTTTCTCAAGCGGACCAAGGACGCCGAAATCGACCCCGGCCAGATTCAAGCCCTTCACGATAGCGGATGCAATGCGTTGGGCCGCAGGGTCAAACGAGGCGTAACTGTCTACGAAATAGAGAACATCCGTCTCATCTCCTTCCCCCAGGATCCTGACAGACGGCACATTGAGTTCCTGAATCCAGTCAGCCCTTTTTGCCGCAGGTTTTCCAAAAGGGTTCCCGGTCTTCTCCACATGCATCAGCACCTGGTTGAAGGAGGTGGGATTTCGTGCCGTTTCAATGAGGTGGCGCCGCATGTCAATGATCTTGTCAATATACTCGATGAATACCGGGCACTCCTCTTCACAGGCCCCGCAGGTGGTACAGGACCAGATCGCCTCCGTTGAAATGACGCCCCCCACCATTATTGGCCCGGGTTTTGCCCCGCTGTTTTTCCCCGTGAACGGAAAGACGGGATAGCGCCCGTATGCATGATCTCTCAGGTTCATGGTGAGTCTCTTGGGGGAGAGGGGCCTTCCGATAGCGTTTGCAGGGCAATGGTCCGAGCACCTTCCGCATTCTGTGCACGTGTAGAGATCAAGGATGTTTTTCCAGGTGAAATCCTCGATCTTTCCGACGCCGAGGGTTTCGAGATCATCCATATCTTCAACATCCCAGCGTGCCGGCTTGAGTGCCCCTTTCTTGAGTTTTCTGAAAAACACATTGGGCAGCGCTGTGATGATGTGAAAATGTTTTCCAAGGGGCAGAAAGTTGAGGAAAAAGAAAAAGACCAGCAGATGCAGCCAGTAGCCTGAGATGTAAATCCTTTCCACGGAAGACCTGCTCATTCTCGAAAGGAGCCCGGCAATCCATTGTGACGCCGGAAGCCCTTGACCATTTGCGTTCCCCAGAAGGATCCCGGCTCCTTCAAAGGCCATATCGGTCAACATGAGCAGGGAAATAAGGCAGAGTACGAAATAGGCCTCGAAAGCATGGCTGTCACTGTAGCGTTCGGGTCTTACGATGGCCCTTCTCAGCATGGCCCAGAAGCAGGCGGCAAAGACAATGAGTTCAAAAAGATCCTTAAGGGTGCCATAGACATGTCCGAAAGCCGTGTTCATCAGGGGAGCCAGGACAGGCAGCCCGAGTCCATGGGAGATCAGATCCAGGGAGCGGAGACCGAGCACAACAAAACCCGAAAAGATCAGGATATGGATGACCCCGGCCCAAAAGTAACGGGGTTGTCTTTTCTGAAACAACCCAAAGGTGATGACACCCAAAACACGCCGACCCAACTCTGACAGACGCGGGTCCGCCTGCCCGGAGCGGAGCAGCAGTGATCTTCTGTAAATGATGAAGGCGAACAGAGATATCCCTGCCAAGAAGATAATCCAGGTGAACAAATAACCGGGCAGCCCCAAATAGTTTTGGGTCGCAGGATGATGGGGCGTCAACATGTCTTAATCTCCATGATTATTGCGGGGGCGTGGAGAGTATGCCTCTGGTAAATATTTCGAGAAAAATATCCGATAGGCCCTCGAGTCCAACGTGCCCGGTTTCATGGTACCATTTGATGGTGTAATGCACCATGCCGAAAAAAGCGAATGCAGCGACCCCGGGGTAAATGTCTTTCATTCGACCCTGGGCCGCAAGCTCACTCAGGATGGATTCGAAAAGCTTCACATAACGCCTTTGTTTGCGTAAAAGGACAGTCCGATAGTCTCTGTCCAGAGAATCCATTTCGTTAACCAGGAGAACGAGAAGGTGCTGGTCCCCGGCATAGTAGCGTGTATAAAAATGGAGAATGCGGTTCAGCTTCTCTTCAGGGGCAAGATCTGATTCGCAGATCCGTTCGAGCGTCTGAAGGGCGTCATCCATGGCGTCATCCATCAGCCGGAAAAGGATTTCTTCCTTATTCTTGAAGTAATAGTAGAGAGAGCCTTGGTTTATGCCCAGTTGACGGGCTATGTCGCGCATGGAAGTGGCATAATAGCCCTTGTCGGCAAAAAGATGGGCAATCACACTCTGAAAGGCCTTGCGTTTATGTTGGCTTTTGATGCCGGGCATTTTGAATGATTTGGCTGTGAATATTTATTTACTAAACGTTTGTTTAAAATATTTAATCCAGCCCGGAATGTCAACTATTTTTTTCAAAAAGAATATTGTCTGGCTTTTTTTTCTCAGTATGGTAAAAATATTATAGGCAAATCAAGCTTGATGGCTTTGTAAAAAGTCATCATAGTGCCCATGGACGGGCACGCAAATCAATGGGGTGCATCGCAACCTGTTGATTTGTAAGGAAGCCGAAAATCACACTTTTCGGATTCCGTCAGTAAAAAGTCCTGAGGACCGGACTTTTTACGATTCCATCAAGATTGTACCTGGCCGCATTTCTCATTCAGGCTCTTGTTCTCAGCAAGAGGAGCGCCTTGACCATCAATCATGCAAAGATCCGGTCCCAGGGACAATGCCATGAGGATCGCGTCTTCGCCGGTATCCCTGTAATATTGAGGCCTTCGACCGATTTCCCGGAACCCTTTTTTCCAGTACAGACCTCTGGCCTCCCGGTTTGAAGGGCGAACCTCCAGTAAGACGCTTTTGGCCCCTTGGGCGACTCCTGATTCGGTCATTTTGTCCAACAGGCCATTTCCCAGACCCCGGCCACGCATTTTCTGGTGCACGGCAATATTCATGAGGTGAACTTCATCTGCCACGATCCAGAAACAGATATATCCCACAACGGTTACTTCCTCCAGGAGGACCCACAGGCTGGAGAGAGATCTTCGCGCTTCTTCCTCAAAGGCATGGGAAGTCCAGGGCGTCAGGAAGGAGACCGTCTCAATCTCCATAATCCCTTTTTCAAACCGGCCAAAGTTACCGGCGGTGACCTTTAGTAGAGAAATCATTCCGACTTCAGCAATTGACCGGCAAGGGCAATACTCCTTTTGCCCGATTCCATGGCCCTTTCACCCAGCTCATTGAGGCCGAATCGCTTGCGATCCTGGGCAACGGAAATAACCATGGGCAAATTCACACCGGTCAAAACCTCCACCATCTCATCAGCCAGAAAGGACAGACTGAGATTAGACGGCGTCCCTCCAAACATATCCGTTAAGATCAGAACGCCTTCCCCCTTATCCATGGTCTTTATTTTTTTCGAGATGCTCTCTATCATTTGCTGGCTGTTGGTTGTTTGCGTGATAGATATGGCATCAGCGTTTTCAAGACTACCCATGATAAGCTCGGCCGCGTTCAGGAATTCCTTCCCCAAATCGCAATGAGAGATGATTAGCAATCCGATCATGATTTCCCTTTACCGGAAGTTTTCAAACGGTTTCACTTTCTTCATCGGTCTGCACTATGACCGCGTAAAGCTCTTTCCTGGATCCGGCCTTGATCAGTTGTCGCCGGAACGAGCTGCTTTTCAAGGCTTTGGCGATTTTAGCCAGTGTCTTCAAATGAATACCGGCCGAATTCTCCGGCGCAACCAGTAAGAAAAAGAGATGTGCAGGCTGTGCGTCCATGGAGTCGAAATCCAGACCCTGGAGGCTCCTTCCGAAAGAAACCAGCGGTCGGCTCACGCTGCTGAGCTTGCCATGGGGGATGGCGACACCTTCTCCAATGCCCGTGCTTCCCAGTTTTTCCCTTTCGAGAAGCACCCTTACCAGTGCTGCTTTATCAACGGAAGGCTCATATAGGCAGATGGCTTCGGCCAGTTCATTGATAACGCCTTCCTTGTCCCTTGCCTTCAATTCAGGAATGATGCTGTCTTCTACTATGATATCTGAAAATTTCATCTTGCTTGTATCACATTTCAGGTACAATGAGGCCAAGATTGCCATCCCGCCTCTTGTAAATAACGTTTATTTCCATGGAGTTCGCATTTCTAAACACGAGAAATCCCCTCGCCGAAAGATTAAGCTGCATGGCAGCCTCCTCCACATCCATAGGTTTAGCCACCATAGGTTCAGGCTCTATGACGGGCTCATCCAGGACCTTACTGTTTGCCTCCTCAGTGGCTAAAGCGTCCTCGCCCTTAATATTTTCCGGCCTGCGAGATCTGATCTTGGATAAATGTCGCTTGATCTGCGTCTCGACCTTATCCATGACCTGATCAATGGCGGAGTACATATCCCCAGTCTCTTCAACGGCCTTGATCCGTGTACCATTCACGCTGATCGTTACATCGGCCTGATGTCTAAATTTTTCTACGGTTAAGACCACATGGGCTTCCATCGGATAGTCCAGATATTTCTTCATCTTTGAAACCTTTTCTACTGCATAGGTCCTTAGACTCTCCATAGGTTCCGTGTGTCTGAACGTAACGTTAATATCCATATTCATTCCTCCTGAAAATCTTTCATTGTGATGGCTTCATACCATGGATTGAAATGCGATCCGCTAATGATGTCACTCAAAGCTGCCTTCGCTTTCGTGATGGCAAAATACCCATATTTTCCCTGTACTTAGCCACAGTTCGTCGTGCAACATCAATATTCATCTTCTTTAGGATATCCGAGATCTCCTGGTCGCTGTATGGCTTGTGGCCATCCTCCTTTTTGACAGTAACCCGGATATATTCTTTCACACTCTCGGAGGCAATGGCATCACCAACCATGCTGTTGATGGCACTGTTGAAAAAGAATTTAAGTTCATAGAGCCCCTGGGGTGTGTACACGAACTTGTTGGTGGTTACTCGGCTCACCGTTGACTCGTGCATTTGAATTTCTTCAGCCACATCCCTGAGCACGAGGGGTTTCAGGCAGGTGACACCATTATCCAGAAAATCTCTTTGGAATTTCACGATGCTTTCGGTTACCCGGTAAATGGTCCTCTGGCGTTGATGAATACTCCTGATCAGCCAGGCCGCGGACTTGAGTTTCTCCTGTATATAGGCCCTTGCGTTGTCCGGCACCGAGCCCTTGTTGGAAAGGACATCTTTGTAGTAGGCGTTGACACGCAGTTTCGGCAGCCCATCTTCATTCAACGCTATTTCGTATTCATCACCCACCTTGAAGACATAGATATCCGGGATCACATAGATGGTTTCATCATCACTGAATCTCCTGCCCGGTTTCGGCTCCAGTCCCTGGATCACGGAGACGGCGGACATCACCTCTTCGAGGGGAACCGAGAGGTTTTTCGCAATGCGTTCATAGTGCCTATTCTCGAGTTCAGGCATATATTCGGAAATGATACGCTCAACGATGGTTCCCCCCAGGTCCTGGAAGCGGGCCTGAATCAGCAAGCATTCGCACATGTCCCGTGCGGCAACACCAACAGGATCAAATTGCTGTATGAACGTAAGGACTTCACACACTTTGTCAATGGGGAGTTTGGTGGTATCCGAAATCTCTTCCAGGGAAACCTTCAGATATCCATCATCATCAATATTGCCGAGAATATGGAGCCCGATCTCCCTTTTTTCGTCATCCAGACTGCTCATGTTGAACTGCCACAGAAGATGGGAGGAGAGGTTTGTCTTGGAGGCCGTCATGCTCTCGAGCGAAGGGAGTTCCCGCATATCATGCGGAACCTCCGCCCAGGCCGTATTGTACTCGGACAGATAGTTTTCCCAGTCCACATCCTCACGGACGTTTTCTTCAACCTTTACCTCGGGGAGTTCAGGAACCTCCTTCTCGGCGGTTTCCTTTGGCGCCTCAGCCCGATTTTCATCCTCCGTATCCAGGAAGTGTTGTTCCTCCAGCAGGGGATTGGTCTCAAGTTCCTGGTTGATGGTATCAAGCAGCTCAAGCCTTGACAATTGAAGGAGCTTGATGGCCTGCTGCAATTGAGGCGTCATAATGAGCTGCTGAGTCAAGCTTAACGATTGTCTAAGTTCCAGGGCCATAACAGTTTTTCTTAGCCGTTCCCAATCCAGTGCCCACAAGCTATTCGCGGATGGGCAAGATTCATTTGAGGTTTGATATCAATGTAGAGGGGTTACATGGAAAAATCATCGCCCAGGTATGCGTCCCGCGCGATCTTACTGGCGACGATTTCCTCGGGTCCCCCATGCTCAATAATTTTTCCTTCGCTGATAATATAAGCTACATCACAGACATTCAGAGTCTCTCTCACATTGTGGTCGGAAATAATAATTCCCAGGCCCCGGGTTTTCAGTTGTCGAATAATTTCTTGTATGTCATTCACAGCGAGCGGATCTATGCCGGCGAAGGGTTCATCCAGGAGCATAAACTTCGGCTCAGTCACCAGAGCCCTTGTAATTTCAAGACGTCTTCGCTCACCTCCCGAGAGGGAATAGGCCTTCTGTTTGGCCAGATGACCAATATTCAATTCATCAAGGAGGCCTTTTATCCGTGCCTTCCTTTCCCCCGACGAGATATTGAGACTTTCCATGATGGCCAGCAGATTCTCTTCCACGGTGAGCTTACGGAAGACTGACGGCTCTTGTGCCAGGTAGTTGATCCCCTTTCTTGCCCTGATATACATGGGATCGCCGGTAATCTCATCATGATCGAGAAAAACCCTGCCCTCCTCAGGTTGTATCAACCCTACGATCATGTAAAAGGTGGTCGTCTTGCCGGCACCATTGGGTCCCAGAAGTCCTACGATCTCTTTCCGTTTGATCGCCAGGCCCACATGGTCCACAACGCGTTTGCCGTTGTAGATCTTGACCAATCCCTGTGCCTCCAGGGTCCGCCCCTCCATGGTCAAGGGCTCTTCTTTTTTTTGGTCTTGGGGAATATGATGGCCTGAACCCTTTCTTTCCCGGTACTTTCGACTATGCTCCGGTTCTCCTTAAGAAACACAATGATACGATCCCCTTTTACCAGATCATTTCCCTGTCTGACCGATGGATGATCGGTAAGGACCAGTTTTTCATCCGCTTGATAATAGACGGCTTTTTCAGCTTCTGCCACCTCTCCGCTACTGCGGGTAATCCTGACTTGGCCTGTGGCCACGATCCTGTCGACGCCCCTTGCAATGTCGCCCTTTGCTTGTTCATCGGACGAAGCGGTGTAGTACACAATCATTTTCCGACAATCCACGACAAAATCATCCTTTTGGGCATTCACCTCGCCCGTAAAGGTCACCATTTTCTTTTCATCATCCCATTCCAGTGTCTTTGACTTGATGATCATGGGTTTGGGCGATATCTTCTCCTGGAGATCTTTTTGAGCATCCGCCTTGCCCGGGGCCGGCAGAAAAAGGACCAGCACGGGTAGGAGAATGAAAAGAAATGGAACCCTTTTCTTGCGTGTCATCTTGTCCCGGACCTCCCATTTATAACGGTTGTCACCCGCGAAAGTACCTTGAAGCTCTTTCTTCTGAGGTCCACAAAAATGCCCTCACCCTTGATGGAAAAAAAAGGGCCCCATATTTGAACCGGCTTGTCGTTGGTCAGGATACCCTTCTTTTCATCAAACCGGACACTCTCGGTGACCACCCTGTAGCCGTCCTCGGACGTCCCTTTAAGATCACCGCGAAGGTTTAATTCTCCCGTTGCCCTGGAATAATCTCCGTCGTTCCCCGTCACCACAAAGGAAGGTCGGCGAGCGGGACTCACCTTCAGTTTGAAATCGTGAAAAGAAATGAATTGTCTGTCACCGGAGAATTTCACTTCACCCGCATCAAGGACCCATTTCATACCTTTTTCGGGGTCATCCTGGGTATAGTGGATATCCTTCAGCTTGATTCCTTCCCCCGATATGACCTTTTCCAGAGTCGTGTTCCGAAAGATGTCCTTTCCGGACCTTATCAGGTAGGCCGCAACTAGCGCCAATAGAATCCCCAGCCCGATCAGGGGCCAGTGTCTCTTGAAAAACGGTTGCATGAATACTATTCAGTGTTTTTTAACCGGTTTCCAGCCATCAGCGGAGGATTCCCGGATGGAGGCGCCAGTTTTCAGCTCTCAGCAATAGGCTTAACCTTTTGTTTTTTCGTTATTTTACAGTCCAGACCCAAGGTCTTTGGAACTTTGAACTGGAAGGTTCACAGTATATCAAAGCCTAATTTCCTATGTAAAGACTATTCTCCACTCGTATGGCAAGGGGAGTCACCACCCCCAAGGATTTTGAGCTGCAAAATCCACTCACAGGCCTCCCGAACGGCGCCGTGGCCACCCGGATTTCGGGTGGTGAAATCGGCTGCTTCGCGAACCTCTCTGACCGCATCAGCCACTGCAATGCGAAACCCAGCGTGTTCAAACAGTGCCAGGTCAGGCAGGTCATCCCCGATGCCGGCGACCTCCGACTTATCTAAGCCCTTCAGGGTCAGGACCTGTCGGCAGATCTCGTCCTTGTCTTTCACGCCCTGAAAAACCAGTCGAATTCCGAGTTCCTTTGCCCTTTGCGTCACTGCCCCGGAATCTCGTCCCGAAATGATAACCACTTCCACCCCGGATTCCATGAGCAGCTTCAGCCCATAACCGTCCCTGACATGAAACGACTTGATCTCCTCACCCGATGCGCTCATGTGGATGCACCCGTCCGTCATCACGCCGTCCACGTCCAGGAACAGGAGCTTAATGCCTCCGGCCTTTTTTTCCATTTCAAAAAGCCCCGTCTTCTTTCTGTTTACCACCCCTGGTTTCCCACAGTCATCCCCCCAACAATTCTGCAAGCTCTTTCGATCACATGGTGGGCAGGCGGGAAAGTTGAGGAAGGATGAACGTCTAAAACGGTCTTCAAGCCCTCACAATACCATGGATAGCCTTTAGGGACCGCAGAAGGTCGTACACATCACTGAGAGGCAGGGAATTGGGGCCGTCACAAAGTGCTGAGTCCGGGTGAGGATGTACCTCCATAAAGACGCCGTCCACTCCCGCGGCCACGGCCGCCCGGGCCAGGTGCCCCACATATTCCCTCTGCCCACCGGATCTGGTCCCCTCGCCGCCGGGCAGCTGCACGCTGTGGGTAGCGTCAAAAACCACCGGGAATCCAAAGCCCTTCAAGATCACAAGAGATCTCATGTCAACCACCAGATTGTTATAGCCAAAGGCGGTCCCGCGTTCAGTCAAGATAAGACGGTGATTTCCGCAGGAAAGGGCCTTCTGTATCACGGGCGACATATCCCATGGCGCAAGAAACTGTCCCTTCTTGATGTTTACGGGAAGGTTGGTTCGGGCGGCGGCCAGGATCAGGTCTGTCTGTCTGCAGAGAAAGGCAGGAATTTGGATAACATCGAGAACCCCTGCAACCTTTTCGATTTGCCCCTCTTCATGAATGTCGGACAAGACTGGCAACCCCGTCGCCTCTTTCACCCGGCTGATAATCTCCAGACCCTTTTCCAGACCAGGGCCCCTATAGGAATCGAGAGAGGTGCGGTTGGCCTTATCAAAAGACGTCTTGAAGATGATGGGGATGCCCAGTTCCTCGCCGGTTTCCTTGAGGTACCGAGCAACCTTCATCGTCGTGGATTCGTTTTCAATGACACACGGTCCGGCGATAACAAAAAAAGGCCCTTCATCTCCCAGGGTCACGTCACCAATCTTAAAAGGTTTTCTTTCTGTTTTTTCCCCTGTCACGAAAATTTTTCCGCATCGATCCCCTGAACAAAAGTGTCGGGGTCTTCGACTCCTTTCTTCTGATATCACGTGGAACAGTGTTATAAGATGGCAACGCAAAAGTCAAGGCCTCGAGATTTCTTCAAGAACCGTGGCACAGCCGGGAAACTTTTCCTTGTCATGAAGGTCTTCAAATCTTAATATATCCAATTCACTGCTCAAAGACCCTCCGGTTTTGGCGGGACGGAGCAAACCCTCACCTTTTCAAATCGTATCGGGAGGCCGCCATGGCGAAAAAAAAGGTTGTCAAGACTATTCAGGAAATCAATGACAGGATCAGGACAGGGAAGGTGGTGGTGGTCACCGCTGATGAAATGGCTGAAATCGTCAAGAGACAGGGCCCCGAAAAGGCGGCCCGGGATATTGATGTCGTCACAACGGGCACCTTCTCCCCCATGTGTTCTTCAGGTGCCTTCATCAATTTCGGGCATGCAAAACCGGGAATCAAGGCCTCACAGGTCTTGCTCAACGGTGTACCGGCCTATGCAGGGATCGCTGCAGTGGATATCTATCTGGGCGCCACCGAACCGGCAAAGGACGACCCCCTGAACCGCGTTCATCCCGGACAGTTCAAGTACGGCGGCGGTCATGTCATCCAGGATCTTCTGCAGGGGAAACGGATCCAGCTTGAGGCCTCCGGTTATGGTACGGATTGCTATCCCAATCGTGAGTTCAAGAAGAAGGTCACCCTTGCCGACCTGCCTTATGCCAGTCTATTCAACCCGAGGAATGCCTATCAAAACTATAACTGCGCCGTCAATCTGTCCAAAAAGACCATTTACACCTACATGGGTGTCCTGAAACCCCATGCCGGAAATGCCAATTATGCCACATCAGGACTCTTGAGCCCGCTCCTGAATGATCCCTATTATCTGACCATGGGTCTCGGGACAGCCATATTTCTTGGAGGTGCCAGAGGACATATCATAGGACCGGGAACGCAGCACAAACCCCAGGCCAAAAGGGGAAAAAACGGGGTTCCCCTGAGCCCCGCGGGGACCCTGATGGTCATGGGCGATCTCAAGGCAATGGATCCGAAGTGGGTCGCAGGTGTGAGCCTCCTGGGATACGGCTGTTCCCTTGCCGTGGGTATTGGTGTGCCGATCCCCATCCTGAACCAAGAGATTGCACGTTTTACCGGCGTATCGGACGAAGAGATCTTCACCCAGATCATTGATTACGGCAACGATTATCCCAAAGGGGAAGCACGAAGTCTTGGCCAGGTCAGTTATGCCGAGCTGAAATCCGGGGAAATCCGGTTCAACGGACAGAAAATTCCGACAGTCCCCATGACTTCCTATTTACGGTCAAGGGAAATTGCCGTCCTTTTGAAAGGATGGATTGAAAAGGATGCATTCCGGCTTACGGAACCTCAGGACAGGATGCCGGGAGCAGAGGACTTTTCGGCCTATTCTTGATTCGGCTTCTTGCCGTTAAGGGCCTTTTGCAACTTGTCACCCAGTGAACCCATGGTCATGCCTGTTCCCTCAAAGGCTTGCCAGTCCGCCTCGCCTTCTGAATCACCAGGAACCAGGCTGATCTTCCGTTCCCCGGCGTTGACGGTCTTAATGATGACCTGAATGGGATCTCCCTCTTTTAGTTTTCCAATCTCACCGGCTTCCGGAGACCTTTCGAGACTTGATTTCGGGAGCAGGCCGGTGACCCCCGGTTCGAGTGAAACAAAATATCCGAAGGCTTCTTTTTTTTCGATTCGCCCCTGAACCATTTGACCCGTCCGGTAACGCTCTTCAACCTTCACCCAGGGATCTCCTTCCACATCCTTGATGCTGAGCGATATCCTCCTGGATTCGGCGTTGATCTCCTTGATCACAACGCTCACCGGGTCTCCCGAGCTGACCACATCCTCCGGTCTGACGATGCGTTTCCGGTAACTCATTTCACTGATATGGACCAGTCCCTCGATTCCCGGGGCAATCTCCACAAATACCCCGAATTTCACGCACCGCGTGACTTTCCCGTCTACGTTCTGGCCCGCGCTGAAGGTTTCTTCAACCGTTTTCCAAGGATCCCCGGTCACCTGCTTCAGGGACAGGGCAATTTTCACCCGCCGTGTCTTTTCCGCATGCTCCATTCCAATGATCTTGACCGTGACCAGGTCCTGTGGATTGATCACATCAGCGGGTTTTTCCACCCGGGACCAACTGAGTTCCGAGATGTGGATCATCCCTTCCACACCCTCTGAAAGGGCCACAAAGGCACCGTATGGCATCAGTCTCGTTACCTGCCCTTCCAGAACGTCACCGATTTTCGTTTGACCGAGGAAGGCATCCTGGGCCTTTTTCTGCGCTTTCTCCAGGAGGCTCCTTCTCGAAACCACGATATTGCGTCCATTTTCCTCAAACTGGGAGATCAGGAACTCATGGGACTGCCCGGTGTAATCCTCAGGGGTCTTGATGTAGACCAGATCCATCTGGCTGATGGGACAAAAAGCCCGTTTTTTCATTATTTCGACATGGAATCCGCCCTTGCAGGGGCCTGTGACCTTGCCCTCCACGGGGATGCCGTTCTCATAGGCATCTATCAGGAGATCGAGACCGCCGGCACCGGAAATGGCCTTGGAAAGCCTGATCTCATTACCGTTGTTGGATACCGCGTAGAGTTCCAGGAGATCTCCAACCGCATAAGGGAATTCCCCATTTTCGTCCAGGAGTTCTTCTTTTTCCACTATCCCGTCGATCTTGGACCCGGTGTCTACGAATACCGCGTCCTGGCTGACAGAAATAATCTCTCCTCTAATCCTATCGCCCACGCAGATATCGTCTCCCATGCCGGTATCGTAAGCATTGAGAAGATCCGCGAAACTTTCTTCTTCTTCGTTTTGATATTCGCCGTTTTCTTTATCTGACATCATTTAGTCGCTCCAAAAATCATAAGATTGATGAAACCCGAAGGGCCCATCCACAGACGCTCGTCCACGGTATCCAAAAAAGAGTCATTTTCGGCGTGGATTGATCGCCCTCTGCTATGAACGTATACTTTTTTTCAGGGGATCATACCCGTTCCAATTCCGGTAAGCAAGCCTGAAATCTCAATGGGGTTGGTGGAGGTACAACTCCTTGTCAGCAGCGCGTCAAGAGGCTTTTGGATGTGCTGTGCTGTGGGGGCACTGGAAATCCAGGTTGGATATTCAGGCAGGGAAGGCGTGGAGCGCGTAAGTTCATAGCCCTTATCACGTAACAGCTCAATAAATAGCGGCCCAAAACGTTTGTCGCTATGAGAATCTGTCAATCTTTTTCAGACGCTTTCTCAAAGTGCACTTGGCAAGGTCCTTCCCAATGGACGGATATTTGGGGTTTATGCCACCCAACCTTATGGTATCTCTATTGAATACCCCTGAATCCCAAATATTCGTCCATCTTCTCCGGGGTGTTTAGAAAGCGTCTGAAAAAGATTGACAGGTTCGGTTGCCCCTAGATATTGAGCTAATACCTTATCACTCCCTCTCCCGTATTCTGACGAGATAATCCACCGTGACGGTATCTTTTGACCCCGGCGCAACCTTGAGGGTGGCGGGGCTGAGGGCCAGCTTCACCTTGAGTGATCCCGATTTTTCGATCTGGCCCAGGCCCACTTTTTCCGTGTATACGGTGGAGATGCCCTGTAGTATCGTCTTTCCTCCCCTCACCTTGACGTTTCCCGGAGTAACCTTTGCATTGGTCAGGATGAGGTCATGTCTGAGCCGCCCCGACCAGTCCACCTGTACGGGTAAGAGTTTTTCAGTAGGGACATCCAGTGTGATCTCCACGATCGAGGGTTTCACCTTTCGCAGGATCACACCCGGCGGGAGGGCGATATTCTCGGCCGTGATGGTAAAGGAATTCCGCCCAACCACCGCGTTGCTCAGATCCAGCCTGACCTTCACCTGCTCGGGTCGAATAGACTTGATAAAGGCCCCCGACCCGCTCAGACCAAGACGAACGGAATTGACGGACGTATCGACGATCTGAGTACCAGGGTCACGATTCACATATTCAACCGGCACATCAAAGGCAACCAGGCTTTCCTGCCCGCGTGTAAAACTGAACCAAACCGCTGTAATCAGTGCCAGGGATGCCAGTGATGCAATGATCAGTTCACGTCTTTCCTTTTTCCGAACTCCCCACTGTCTTTGCCTGAAACCGACATGCTCCTCCAGTGCCTTGACAAGCCCCTTCCTGCCGTGGACCGTCAGGACTCCGGATCCCTTTGCCAGGGCGATAGACCCCCTCTCTTCGGACACAACCAGGACAAGGGCATCGGTTATTTCAGACAGACCGGCGGCGGCCCTGTGACGGGTACCGTAGTAAGTGGGCAGATCGTTTCGACGGGAGAGGGGTAAGACGGCACCGACTTTCTTGATGCGATTGCCCTCGATTATGACTGCTCCGTCGTGAACGGGGTTGTCATGCCAGAAAATGGACGTGATCATCTCCCTGGAGACCAGACCATCCCAGCGTATACCGCCCTGGATCATTTCATCCAGGCTATCCGTGCCCGGAAAGACCAGGATGGCTCCCACCCGCTTCTCTGCCAATTCAAAAACGGTCTCGACAATGGTTTCGATGGGAGTCTTGGTGGTCTGATAGGGAACGCCCCAGAAAATATTTTTCAGGTTCCTCGCCTGGAGAACCGACCTGATCTCATTCCTGAAAACGACGATAATGATGAACGCGGCGGCCGCTGTAATGCCCTGGATGGCCCAACTGGTCAGAATGAGTCCAATTGCCACGGCAATTCTCTGGGAAAACCAGAGCAGGGCGATCCACATCAGCACGCGAAAGACATGGGTCCCCCGAAAAAGCACATAGAGACGGAAGAGGATGTAGCTGTTCAGGACGATATCAACAAGGTCCTGCCATCGAATGCTGGAGAGAAAGAGGAAGAGTTTTTCCAATCGATTAGTCCGTAACGCTGAAACGCAGTATTTTTAAAAGGCGGCCTTTCTGGTCCGTAATCTCCACCCGCCATGGCCCTTGATCGCGGTCTTTCGGGCGCATACTACTGAAGGTCGTCCACCGCGGCGGCTTCAGGACCAGCTTGGCCGTTGCCTTCAGCACGTCCCGTTGAAACCACTTGTGGAAGATGGGCATTTCTTCCGGCACCGGATCGAATGATGTGAAGCAGTAAATCTTCTCCAGGTTTTTGGAAAAGACTACCGAACGGTTGATGGGCTTGTTTCCCTTTAGGTCTTCACAGAGGCCTGCTTCCGTGAGGGTCAGTTTCTTCCCCGTAGAACCGGCGGGAACATTCTCATCCTTCTGGGCAAACGCTCCCGACGAAACACCGAACACAAGCCAGCACAACATGCAGGATAACAAGCAGTTTTTTATATACATCACCGGAATCCCCATCTGACCTTACAATGAAGTCGCTTTTTCATCCGGATCTAAGGAAACGGATCTGAGAATCTTTTTCATGTGCTTTCTCATAGTGCACTTGGCAACCCGCTTCTGCATGGACGACTATTTGGGGTTCACTCCTATCAAACCCTACGCATTTCTGTGACATACCGTTGAACCCCAAATCGGCATCCATCCCCTCCGGAGTGTTTAGAAAGCATTTGAAAAAGATTGTCAGGTTCGGATCCTCTTCGTTCCCGATAGATTGCCGCTTGAGGCATAAACCAGCTCGAAGTGGACCTTTGTAAACTTATTAAATTAGAATATCACGGTTGAGGATTTTATCAAAAGATTTTCCGGCTGTTTCTATCATTTCCACCTGAAAATTTTACCTCTTGACAAGGACGGCTTCATATTGTTCAGTAAGGCGAGCCAGTTTCAAAACGCCCCCTTTTGCCCGATCTCTGCGGCAGACGACAATTTTAATCCTCGAAATATCCAACATATTCCTGTGGTTAAAATTTTCGGCTTTCCCCGCTCAAAGTCCGGGATCTTCGACTTGACCTCGAACAAAATTGAACGTTTTGAAACTGGCTCAGGCGTTATGAGGTCTGTCTGATACCTTAAGGGGGAGGCGTAACCATAGTGATCACCGTTGGAATCGATGTCGGCTCCATCACGACCAAAGCGGCGCTGATCCGTGATGGCAAACTGGAAGGCACCGCACTCATAAACAGCGGCTATAACGCAAGACAGGCGGGGGAAAAAGTCTTCCGGCTGCTTATGGACGAATGCGGCGTGGAAGAGGGGGCGGTTGACCGCATCGTGGCCACCGGATACGGCAGGAGCACCGTTGAATTTGCCCAAAAGGCCATCACTGAAATCACCTGCCACGCAGCGGGCGCACACTTCCAGGATCCGCGTGTCCGGTCCGTTATCGATATCGGCGGCCAGGACAGCAAGGCCATTGCCCTTGATCAGGCCGGGCGTGTCCTCGATTTTGCCATGAACGACAAGTGTGCAGCCGGTACAGGCAGATTCCTGGAGGTCATGGCACGCGCTCTGGAGGTGGACCTGGATGCCTTTGGGGACATGTCTCTGGAGGCGGACGCGCCCGCATCCATCAGCAGCCTCTGTACGGTCTTCGCGGAATCCGAAGTTATCTCTCTCATATCCCGGGGGGAAAAGCGCGAGAACATCATAGCCGGCATACACGAGTCTATCGGTGCCAGGGTCGTGGCCATGGCAAATCGCATCGGCCTGGCCAAACCGCTCATGATGACCGGAGGCGTCGCCAGAAACAGGGGTGTGGTCAAGGCACTCGAAAAAAAGTCAGGCCTGCCCATTACGGTGTTGAAACTGGCTCAGATCAACGGGGCCATTGGTGCCGCGTTGATCGCCGCAAGCCAGTTGAATCAGGCAGACTGAGGGGATCCATCCCGACCACGTGCACGATCCCGGGGCCGTGAACCCCGGAGACCAGTGTCAGTTCGATATCGGCCGTGCGGCTGTGGCCCGTAATAAGGGTGACGGCGCCGGGAAGGCCGTCGGCTTCATCGCGCCAGTACCGGATCAGACCGGGCAGATCCTCAAGCCTAGCCAGACGCTGGTCGGAAGTCACTATGGCCAGGTGGACCGGAGGCAGCAGGGAAGTGGTTCGACCCCATCCCGGCCGACTTCTCAGGACGATGGTACCGGACTCCATGACAAAGGCGTCCGCGGCGGTGATTCCCAGATCGGCCCTTGCCGAGAACCCTCTGCCTTCTTTTTTTCTTGCAGGAATCCCCATTTCAACGCCGCATTCCCTCAGTGACGCGTCTACCTTCAGCTCTTCGAGTAACGGGTGATCCCAACGTATGGCACGCGAGATTCCATGTTCACGGACAATTTCCGCCAGCACCCGGTGCAGTTCCCGGGGACTGCGTGCCAGATGAAACTTATCGGAAAGGGCTTCCAATTCCTTCGCGGCTTCATCCCACGGGGTCTCAGGCGGAATCCAGGGCGGTCGCGCCGGGGAACCATCCTTTTTCTCTGGTCCGTCCTCTCCATGCCACACGCCTGTAGACCTCTTCACATCTGCCAGAATTTGCTTTCGAGCACCCGATCTCAATGCTTCTTTCTCCCCCCTCGAATGGCTTTTTCCAACCCGGGCCATCTCGTTCTGAAAGGTTTTTTCAGTAAAGGAATCCTGCGTTTTTCTCCCCAGCGGGCCAGCGTTCCGGGCAGCCATTTCCATCTCCCGGAGGAGGTCATCAGCGTTTGGAAGGTCCTCGCCAACAGGGCGGCCGAACGAAAGAGTCCGGGGTGAAGGGAGAGCCAGGCATAGACCTTCATGGGCAAGACCTCTTCCAGTGCGAGGCGCCCCTTCCACAAAGGGTCTTCCGACAGGCGTCTTCTGATATCCAGGATGATCTTGGGATGGTCGATCAGGACCGGGCACACTTCAGCACAGGCGCCGCAAAGGGTGGAGGCAAAGGCCAGGTCCCTGGCCTTCCCGGGAGGGAGGAGTGCGGAATTGAGCAACATGCCGATGGGTCCCGAATACACCCACCCGTAACTGTGTCCGCCTGCACGCTCGTAAACAGGGCAGACATTGAGACATGCGCCACACCGGAGGCAGAAGAGGGACTCCCGCAATACGGTATCCCCGAGGATTCTTGACCGGCCGTTGTCCAGCAGGATCAGATGAAAGGCCTCCGGGCCGTCCTCTTCGCCCGCCTTCTTCGGACCGGTGATCAGGCTCAGATAGGTGGGCATCTTCTGGCCGGCCGCGCTGCGGGGAAGAAGGTTCAGGAGGGCTCCGAAATCATCCCAGGTCCCCACGACCTTTTCCAGGCCGATGAGTGCCACATGCACCCTGGGGAGAGACGTGGCAAAACGTATGTTCCCCTCGTTTTCGAAAAGGGCCAGGGTGCCTGTCTCGGCCACGGCCATGTTGCCCCCTGTGATCCCCATGTCCGCACCCAGGAACTTTTCCCGGAGCACCCGGCGCGCTATCATGGTCAGCGCTTCAGGGTCCTCCGTGTAGTCCACACCGAGTTTCTTTTCAAAGAGGCAGGCCACTTCCTCCCTGTTCATGTGAATGGCAGGTGCGATAATGTGGGAGGGTGACTCGCCCGCCAGCTGGACAATAAATTCCCCAAGATCCGTCTCCCACACCTCGATTCCTTTCCGGGTCAGTTCTTTGTTAAGGGCGATCTCCTCCGTCATCATGGACTTGCCCTTTACAATGGTGCGAACGCCATACTGCTTGACCAGGTCCATGATTATCCTGCGGGCCTCACTTGCGTCCCTGGCCCAGTGGACAACGCCCCCTGCCTCGATGACATTTTCCTCAAGCAACCTCAACAGTTCGGGCAGACGGGAAAGGCACCGGTCTTTGACTTCATGCCCTCGCCGTCGGGACCCTTCCGGGTCTTCCAATTGAGAAAATCCCTTTTCTCTCAGGGCCCGAAAACTTTCCCCGGCGTGGCGAAGCGTCCGGTTCAGGGTCTCATTGCAAGCCGCCTTTGCGGCCATCTCCTTGAATTGTTCGGTCTTTACTTCCATGATTCTCCCGCCCGGTTTGCGAGGACCTCCGCAATGTGGACGGCCTTCACCTTTTCCCCCTGTTTTTCAAGGTACCCTCCAATGTTCATTAAACAGCCCGGTTCGGCGCTGATGAGGAACTGGGCGCCGCTCTTCACCACCGCGGCCGCCTTGTCTTCCACCATTTTTTCCGAGATAACCGGAAATTCCAGGCTGAAGGCGCCTCCGAAGCCGCAGCATGTTTCGGCCCTTTCCAGTTCCATCATTTCCAACCGGTGCACCCCCGAAAGAAGGACCCGGGGCTCCTCCCTCACACCAAGACCCCTTGAAAGCTGGCAGGAATCGTGATAAACGGCCCTGCCCGGCCAGGTGGCGCCCAGATCAATAATACCCAGGACCTTTACGAGAAATTCCGTGAGTTCATAGGTCTTCCGGCCCAGTACCGCCGCACGATCGAGCCCCATTGCATCTTCCCTGAAAAGGACCGGGTATTGCTTGCGCACCATTCCCACACAGGACCCGGAAGGGGCCACCACAAAGTCTGAAGCCTCAAATACCTCCATAAAATGGCGGGCCGTCCTTCGCGCATCCCTGTGATGGCCTGCCTTGAACGCCATCTGGCCGCAACAGGTCTGGGCCTCCGGATAATCCACTTCCACCCCGGCCCGGGCCAGGACCCTCGCAGTGGCTTCCCCCACGTGGGGGAGGAAATGTTCCACGAGACATGGAATGAACAGACTGACTCTTTTCGGTTTCTTGCGGTCGGTCATCAAATTCCTTTCTTGAAATCCGCCGCTCAACATGCGACATTGATGCCTTGGTAAAGATTCATCGTATTCGTATAATAAATGGGGTGCCCCTTCGATGCAGTTCTGCGACCTCCATTGCCGCTTTGCAGCGTGGCCTGAAAAAGACTCCCTGGACGGTTCAGGGAGTTGCATGACGTTTCAGGCCATTTATTGCAGGAAAAAGCGCCGGATAGTCCACAAAAACAGAGTGTGTCCTGAAAAAGAAATCAGGGAAAATTCCCACACCAAGGGCTAACCCAGCTTCACGGTTTCGAGATACCGCGTAATCGCCCCGTCATACAGATGCGTGAGGCTGAAGACCTTTCTGGCCAGGCGAAAGCGGGTCTCCAGAGTCGTCTCCCCGCCGTGCGCCTTCATCTCCTTCAGGACCGTGTCATAGTCGGCCGGGTCCACCACGATGGTCACGTCTCTGAAGTTTTTCGCGGAAGAACGCAACATGGCAGGTCCGCCGATGTCGATATTTTCGACGGCCTCCTCCAGGGAAACGCCCTCCTTGGCCACGGTTTTTTCGAACTGGTAGAGATTGACCACCACGAGGTCAATGGGCTTGATTCCGTATTCCTCCATTATTTCTCTGTGCTCCGGGTTGTCCCGCAGGCCAAGGAGACCCCCGTGGACCCTTGGATGGAGGGTCTTCACCCTTCCGTCCATCATCTCGGGGAAACCGGTGTAATCCGAAATATCCATCACGGACACGCCCCCATGCCGGATGGCTTTCGCCGTCCCCCCCGTGGAGATGATTTTAACCCCGAATCCTGAAAGGGCCTTGGCAAAGTCTACGATCCCGGTCTTGTCGGTAACACTGATCAATGCATTTTCAATCCTGCTCATCCGGTTTACCCTCCGTTATTACCGTCATGATGTTTCAAGCTCCCAAGCGTCCAAACACCATTTGCTCTATAATCCAAACGGCGGAAATTATCAATCGCAATCCCGTTGACCTTTGAAAGAAACCTGTTATCATACTGGCGTTCAACCCAACTTACCGCGAAATGGGAAAAGGAGGAACACTGTTTATGCCCTCAGACAGCATTCAATTTGAAGATGATCAGCTCAAGGCACCCGATCATCCCGTCATCCCCTTTATCGAAGGCGATGGAATAGGTCCTGATATCTGGCGGGCCGCCTCCCGGGTCATCGACCATGCGGTCGCCCTGTGCTGGAATGGGAGCCGCAGTATCCGGTGGAAAGAGGTCCTTGCGGGGGGAAAGGCCTACCGGGAAACGGGAGAGTGGCTTCCGGAAGAAACCCTCCAAGCCTTCAGGACCTTTCGTGTAGGCATCAAGGGTCCCTTGAGCACCCCCATCGGCGGCGGCATCAGGAGCCTGAATGTGGCCATGAGGCAGAAACTGGACCTCTATGCCTGTGTACGGCCCATACGCTATTTTACCGGCGTCCCGAGCCCGGTGAAAGAACCCCGGAAAGTGGATATGGTGATCTTCAGGGAGAATACCGAAGACGTGTATGCCGGTTTTGAATTGGAATCGGGGAAAGAGGACACCGACCGTCTTATCGCATTTCTTGCTGAAAACCAGGGCTGGCAGATACGCTCCGGCTCCGGCATCGGGATCAAGCCCGTCAGCAAGTCCGCCAGTCTGCGGCTGGTGAAGGCCGCCATTGACTATTCCCTGAGCCATGGCCGCAAGAGCGTCACCCTGGTACACAAGGGCAACATCCAGAAGTTTACAGAGGGCGCCTTCAGGAACTGGGGTTATGAGGTGGCCAGGGATGCCTACCCGGATGAAACGGTATCCTGGGAGGCGTGCGATGGCCGGCCGCCGGAGGGAAAGATACTCATCAAGGATGTCATTGCCGACATTTTTTTCCAACAGGCCCTCACGAGGCCCGAAGAATTTGACGTCATCGCCACAACGAACCTGAACGGCGACTACATTTCCGACGCCCTGGCCGCACAGGTCGGCGGCGTGGGTATGGCACCCGGGGCCAATATCAACTACCAGGAGGGATATGCCTTGTTTGAGGCTACCCACGGAACCGCCCCAAAGTATGCCGGCCTCGACAAGATCAATCCCACCTCTCTCATCCTGAGTGGGGCCATGATGCTGGAACACATGAGGTGGACGGAAGCCACGAAAAGAATAGAGGCAGGACTCGAGAAGGCCTTTGCCTCAAAGCGGGTGACCTATGATCTCGCACGCTTGATGCCGGGAGCCACGGAAATCTCTTGTTCCGGCTTTGCGGAGCTCGTTTGCGAAAAAATGGAAGAGGACGATTCTGAAAAAGTAAATCTCCATACGCTATTATGACCCGGATTCTGATCATCTACCATTCCCAGGCCGGCCATACGGCCCGAATGGCTGAACACGTTGCCGCCGGGGCCCGATCCATTCCCGGAGTTGAGGTCCTTCTGAAAAGGGCCGGCGAGGCGACCCTTCGCGATCTCCTCGAGTGCGACGGCCTGGCCATCGGGTCTCCGGAGTATTTCGGATACATGGCGGGGATGGTTAAGGATTTCTTTGATCGGACCTATGAACCGGCCCGACAGGACAGGCGGATTTTCAAGAAGCCTTACGTGATCTTTGTCAGTGCAGGAAATGACGGATCCGGCGCCGTGAACCAGATCGAACGAATCTGCCGTGGATATCCCCTGAAAAAGGTCTATGACCCAATTGTGGCCAAAGGCGACCTTGATGAGGAGATTCTGAGTCGATGCGAAGAACTCGGCAAAACGATTGCAGCGGGTTGTGACACGGGGATTTACTAGTTTTCCTTTTCAGGTTCCGCCTTTGGGATGGGAAGCTTGAAAAATTCAACGCCCTCTTCTTTCAGTGTCTTTTCTTCGTCCTCGGTGGCGGCCCCCCGGATATTGCGCTTTTCGGTCACTCCGTAATGCATCTTCAGGGCCTCGGATGAAAAATTGCCGCCCACGTCTTCAAAATTCATGTGCACGTATTTCATCACCTCCCTGGCCAGCTGCTTATAGTCGATGTGGGCCTGCGGCAGCCTCCCGGCGGATGATGATTTCTTCATGGTCACCGGGGAAAGGATCTTTTTCACCTGCTTATCCTCACAATACGGACAAGTGACCAGACCCCGGTCGCTCTGATCTCCAAAGGAATCCAAGCTGTCAAACCACCCTTCAAAGGTGTGGCCCTTGGAACATTCAAGATCGAAGACGATCATAACTGCTACCTTTCAGCGTAAAGTACGGCCAGGATGTGGGTGGTATCTTTTCCGTGGCATTTCACCAGATGGGGAACTGTGGAATCGTAATAGATGGAATCACCTGGATTGAGGAGGTGCACCTCTTTTCCAAGGCGAACTTCCATGGTTCCTTCCAGCACGAAAATGAATTCCTGTCCATCGTGGGCCGAACGCTCTTCTTCGGTGTCAGCCGGCTCAAGGGTCACCAGGAAAGGCTCCATATGACGGTCCTTTTTGTGGGGGGCCAGAGATTCATACTCGTACCCGTAGGCTTCCCCCTTCCCTTGATCATAACGGGAGACCACCTTCCGGTCGTCATGCCGCACAATCGTATAGGGACGCGTATCTTCCCCCGAAATAAAGTAGCCCATTTTCATTTCCAAGGCCTTGGCCAGCTTTATCACCGTACCGAGGGGGGGAGCCATGGTTTCGTTTTCGATCTCTTCCAGGATGGATTCCGGAATCCCGGTCCTCTGGAAAATATCGCTCAGGCTCAAGTTGCGGCTCTCCCTCACCGAACGAACGCGTCCACCAACATGGGCCGCAAGGTCTTCTTCCCCGGCAGGTCCCCTGCCAACGCTGTCCATGAAATGCTTTTCTTCATCTTTTCGGGCAAACCGGTCACTGATGTCACTCAGAAAATCCCTATAGGCATCCCGGCCCTCATCGGTCTGGTGTTTTTTTTCTTCCATGTTCATTACCTCTGGTCTACGAATCTTTCTGCCCATTTCGATGGCGGACTTCCCGCTTCGCATCCATTTTGCCCTAATGTACCATCTTATTGCAATGCGGGTCAAGGTACCGATGCACGAAGGACACCGGCACAGCTGATTCCGGCGATGCGCTTGACAAAGCACATATATTCCCAAACACTCGGGCCCTAAACCCCTGCGGCATGTGGGAGCCACGGTCCGATGAAGTGTTCTTCCGACCGGAAATTGATCAGGCCCGCCAGGAGGATGTGAAATCAGGTCTCAAGGACAAAGATGACTTCCAGCCGCACCCTGTACTCCACGATTTTTCCGTCTTCCACTGCTACACGCTGTTCCAGAACCCGAAGGCCCGTAATCCCCCTCAAGGTCCGATTGGCCCTTTCAAAACCTGCCTTGATCGCCTCCTCAAAACTCAGGGGAGAGGCTGCGATAATTTCCGTAATCCTTGCCACACGCTCCATAATCATCACCTCCTGAAAAAGATGAAAACCGTGGGCTCCATAAGAAGCCGTCGTCACATCCATGGCCGAGTTTACTGGGTTTCCCAGCGTCACCGACACGCTGGTTCAAAGGGGCCGCCTGTCCAATTGCAAAAAACTCACCCCGATTGGTGGTGAGTTTTGGGAGACCGTTATCGTATCCCTTGACACAGATAATGAGCGAACATAATATAGGGAATCTTTTAAAACTAGACGATAACGTACCAAAAATCAACGGATTTCTTAGAAGCTGGTTTATGCCGCAAACGGCAGCCTATGAGGTACGAAGTGGAACCGAACCTGACACTCTTTTTCAGACGCTTTCTAACCACTCCGGAGGGGATGGGCGCCCATTTGGGGTTTAGCGCAAATTCATAGAAGCTCGTGGGGCTTGGAAACATGAATCCCAAATAGGCGTCCATGTCGGTGTTTGCTGCCAAGTGCACTATGAGAAATGGTCTGAAAAAAAGTCTCACGCCCTGCTCCTTGACTCCGGCGGATGAGACGACTCCGTTGGAAGCCCATCAAAAAGACAACGGTTGTTTTACAAAGAAAGGAAGCTCAAGATGCCCGAAAGACAATACCTGGTGGATGATCTGGAACTGAAGGACTCATGGCGCATGTTCCGCATCTTGGCGGAATTTGTTGAAGGCTTTGAAGTGATGCCCGAAGTCTACCCCGCAGTTACGATTTTCGGATCGGCAAGATCGGTGCCCGAAAGCCCGGATTACCAGAAAACCGTGCAGGTCGCACGTCTGCTCGTTGGAGAAGGGTTTAATGTGATTTCAGGAGGGGGGCCGGGTATCATGGAGGCGGCCAACAAGGGTGCGGCAGAGGCAGGCGGCAAATCGGTCGGGCTCCATATTCACCTCCCCAGTGAACAGGAGCCCAATTCCTATGCCAATGTCAAGCTGGATTTCAAGTATTTCTTCATCCGAAAGGTGATGTTCGTTAAATATGCGGTGGCTTACGTCATTATGCCCGGGGGATTCGGGACCATGGATGAACTCTTTGAGGCCCTCACATTAATCCAGACCAAGAGGATCAGGGCCTTCCCCGTCATCCTCATGGATTCAGGATTCTGGGGCGGACTTGTGGACTGGTTCAAGAATAGCCTTGTCCGCCAGGGGACCATCTCCGAGACGGACCTCGATCTCTTTCATGTTGTGGACACGCCTGAGGAAGTCGTTCACATTATCAGCCAAATGGTCATCATTTAGTTTGAAACCCGACGCTTTTGAAAACCTCTGCAGGTGGGCCGATGATTTCGACATCGAGCTGTCGGGAGACCAGGTGGCCCAACTGAAAAGCTATGTCTCTGAATTAGGATCCTGGCAGGGAAAAATCAACTTAACGGGCCTCCATTCAAAGGACCGTATTCTCCGTGAACTCCTCCTGGACTCACTCCTTCCGCTCCTCCATCTCCCCCTGTCCGGCCGGCTGCTGGACATGGGCTCGGGGGCCGGCTTTCCTGCAATCCCGCTAAAGATATGTCTGCCCCGGGTCACCTTTCACCTCCTTGAACCGATTGGCAAGAAGGTCGCTTTTCTGGGTCATGTCATCCGTATGCTCGGCCTCCGGGACATCCGTGTGATCAGGGCCAGGATTGAGCAGAGCGGGGGCCGGATCCTCCCGGGAAATTATGACATGGTCACGAGCCGGGCCGCGGCCTCTTTGCCTCAGCTCATCGAATGGTGCGCGCCCTGCCTCAAGGAAGAAGGGGTTCTGGTCAGTTTTCAGGGAACTTCCTGGAAGGAGCATGTGGAAGGATGTTCAGAAATCATGGCAAGACATCACCTGGTCCTTTCAAGATCTCTCCCTTACAGCTTGCCGGGGGAGAACCGGGAAAGGGCCATCCTCTTTATCATAAAAAGGGAGGGATAAACCTATCCCTCCCTGTCTGCCGGCATCGCAAAAAGTCCGTTCTTGGACTTCTTACCGTTTTATCGCCGTCCGGCAGGAAAAGTTATCTTTTCAGGGTATCCACAATGGCCAGGAGTTGCAGATCGATGTACTTATCCAGGGTCAAACGCTTCCTGAAATGCCATCCTTTGAGAATCCACATATGGGCCATCATGATAATGTTATAGGCCAAGAGGTCGACATCGACCTCCTTGAAGGCCCCCTGTTCGATGCCCTCTCTGATGATGCCTCCAAAAATATTACTCACATCCACTTCCAACTGCATCACCCGTGCCTTTGATGCCTTGTCCAGGGAATTGGATTTCTGGTAGATCAGCAGGGCCTTTTCCCTGTGCTGGTCCACTACACGGAAATAGAGGACAACAGCAATGGCCAGCTTTTCCAAGGGATCTTCAATGCCTTTGATCTGCTCGACGAGGCTGCTCTGGAAGATATTCAAGACATCTTCCATGATCATCCGCATGATTTCCGTTTTTTTCTTCACGTAATGGTAGGTCACCGGCAAAGAAACGCCGGCCTTCTCGGAAATCTCCTGAATGGAGGTGGCGGTAAACCCCTTCTTGACGTAGAGGGCGCTCGCCACATCAATAATCTTTCTCCTCACCTTGTCCGATGCCGCAATTTGATCCAGTACGGTCAGTTTTTTCCTGGGACGATCCATTGAATTCCCTTTCCAAGGAGACATCAGCCCCTGAGAAGTCAAAATACAGGAGGCCTTCTAAAAAAACCGGTGTTACGGCTGGTATTTGAAGGAGACGTTCAGCCTCGCCCGGTATGCAGTAACCTTCCCGCCCTCAATAGTCACATCCAGTTTTGTGATTTCCGCGACCCTTAAATCTTTAAGACTCGAAGATGCCGTCTCAATGGCGGTCCTCGCAGCTTCTTCCCATGATTGATCGCTTGTGCCCACCAGTTCGATGATCTTATAGGTGCTTCCAGCCATTTTTTTTCTCCTTTTTCAATACTCGGTTGACGGAAAAGATCTCCACCCGGTAGAAAATTTACCTCCTTCCATGAAAAGGTTGGTCAAGGCGTTAAGAGAGGGACAGGGGCCTGATTGTTGTTGATGGAATTGCCAAGAGTACGTTCATAGACTTATTAAGACTCCATCAATTATAGGAGATCGCAAATTCAAGTCAAGTCCTAACTGGGCCGCATCATGAACGGATCCCCCTGTTTTGGATGTCGGGTTCTTGAGGATCATTAGCCAGTCCCCATGCATACAACTGTTTCGCCATCCTCGCCCGGTGACTTCCGGGCCAGAAATAGCGCCCACAGTCGTTACATGCCTTGATCTGTCCCCGGTTTTCGTAAAAGACATATTCCGGTACCCCTTCCCGTGCCCTCGCATCAGGAACCGTTTCCAGCAGTCCATTACAGCGAAGACACCGGAGAAACCACCGGTCGGGATCAGGTTTCAGCCTGAACAGGGAAATGAGTTCGACCAGCTGTTCGCTGACAGTGTCATGCCGGAGAAAAACGGCCCGGGCGTCGAGATAGCACTTCTTTGCGTCCCGCGTGATGAGGCGACGCTCTTCCCTGACCAGAAATTCCAGCTGCCCCGGATGATAGTATGACTGGTAGTGCGTATCATATCCCAGGACCCGAAGCCACTTGGCCAGTCTCCCGAGCATGGTGTCTGCAGCGAATTTCATTTGCACCGGACTTGATGATTTGTTACGCTCCATTGATGCTATTATAGATCATTGCCGGTGTCCGTGTGAAATGGTTTTTCTCACGCCCTTTTCACGATACGCTATCAGGTCAAACGGAGTGAAAAGCGATGGACAAAATCGTCATTGAAGGTGGCGTTTCCCTGAAGGGGCAGGTTTTTGTAAGTGGCGCCAAAAACGCCGCCCTTCCCATCATAGCCTCCTGCCTACTCACAGAGGGTAGGCATAAACTGGACAATATCCCCCGCCTGCGGGATATCGAGACCATCATCAAGATCCTTTCAAAACTTGGACTGATCTTCCATTTTGATCAAGACACCCTCATTGTGGATTCCGGGCGGTTGACTGCCCATGAAGCCCCTTATGAGCTGGTCAAAACCATGCGCGCATCCATCCTCCTCCTGGGTCCTCTCCTGGCCAGATGCGGCCGCGCCAGGATCTCCCTCCCCGGCGGGTGCGCCATCGGCGCAAGGCCGATCAATCTCCATCTCAAGGCCCTCGCATCCATGGGTGTGGATATGTTCCTGGACCAGGGATATGTCAATGCAAAGGTTGATAAGCTCAGGGGGGCCGATGTCTTTTTTGACACCCCCACCGTAACCGGGACGGAAAACATCATGATGGCGGCCGTACTCGCCGAGGGCACGACCACTTTGAGGAACGCCGCACGTGAACCCGAGATTCAGGATCTGGCCGACCGGCTCAGGGGTATGGGGGCGGATATTGAAGGAGACGGCACCCATACCATCACCATTTGCGGAGTAAAGGCGCTATCCCCCGCACACCATTCGGTTATCCCGGACCGGATCGAGGCAGGGACCTTCATGATCGCTTCCGTAATGACCGGTGGGGATGTGGAAATCGTGGGATGCAGGCCTGAACACCTCGGAGCTGTGATTGAAAAACTGGAAGCAGCGGGCGCCCGCATCCAGGTCACTGATGAGAGCGTGAAGGTGAGAGGGCCCGACACGATCATGAGTGTGGACGCCAGGACCATGCCGTTCCCTGGCTTCCCGACCGATCTCCAGGCCCAATTCATGACCGCCATGAGTGTTGCAAAAGGCTGGAGCATGATCAGGGAAACCGTTTTTGAAAACCGCTTTATCCACGTGGGGGAATTGAAAAGGATGGGGGCGGATATCGAGATCAACAGCGACCAGGCCCTCGTGCGGGGTCGGGACAGGCTCCTGGCGGCTCCGGTGATGGCCACTGATCTCAGGGCAAGCGCTTCGCTCATTCTTGCGGGACTGGTGGCCGAGGGGGGGCGGACAGAGGTCCACCGGATCTATCACCTGGACCGCGGCTATGAGGCCCTGGAAAAGAAATTCGCCGGTTTGGGGGCAAAAATATGGCGCCAAAGCGAGTGAAGGATGTTTCAAAGGCCCCTCATACCCCTACTCATGGCATTCGCCTGCGGTATCCTGGCGGTCCATTTTCCGACCCATAACCTCAACTACCTGATCCTCCCCCTTTTTCTGGTCCTTGCGGCCCTATTGCTGCTTTACCTTGTCTGTAGACTCCGTTACAGACCCGCTTTGCTCCTGGGTCTTTTTTTCTCGCTGGGAGCGTTTCTCCAGCTTCTCGCCTACGGCCCGTCACAGCTGCGCCCCCTCGCCCAACAGCACAAAAAGGTCATTCTCGAAGGAACGATCCTTGAACCTGCAAGGTTCCTTGAAAACACGGCCAAGCTGGTGATTCTGGTCGAAAAGCTCTTTCTTGGCCACACATCCGTTCTTACCAGTGAAAAACTGATGGTCACCATCTATGGGCAGAGACCACACTTTTCACCGGGCCAAAAGATTCGGTTTCCCACAAAACTCCGGCCTTTCAGAAACTTCAGAAATCCCGGGGCCTTTGACTATGTATCATCCATGGATAACAAGGGCTTCGTTTGTTCCGCAACGGTTTCGGATGGACGCTACATCGTGCCCATGGGTCCCGGAAGAATGCCTTTCCCTTACGGGATGCTCGAAAAGAGCAGGAAGCCCATCAGACAATTCATCCGGGCAAACCTGGGGCCCGAGGAAGCGGCGCTCTTCCAGGCGCTCATTCTCGGAGAACGCCAGGATATCGATCATTCCCTGAGAGAACCGTTTTCGCAGACCGGCCTGGGCCACATCCTGGCGGTATCCGGCCTCCACATAGGGCTCGTGGCGTGGGCTGCCTTTTTTCTGATCAAATGGATTCTGATGCGCTCCTACCGTCTGACGCTTGCCTTTGATATCCGTAAACTTGCGGCCCTCCTGGCCTGTATTCCCGTGGTCTTCTACGCGTGCCTTGCGGGTCTGCAGGTCTCCACCCAACGGGCCATGATTATGGCCCTTGTCTTTTTCGCATCGGTTATCCTGGACCGAGAAAAAGATATATGGTCCACACTGGCCTTCGCCGCCCTCATTGTCCTTTCCCTCGACCCGGAGGCCCTTTTCAGCATCAGCTTTCAACTCTCCTTCGGGGCCGTTCTGGGGATCCTCTGGTTGACCTCGCCACTCGTCCGTCACATGAGAGGTCCTGTCGGGGATCAAGGGGGGATAAAGCGGCCGGCCGTGCTCCTGGGACGTCACTTCCTGGGACTTGCGGCCATCTGTCTTGCAGCCCAGGTTTTCCTCTTACCCATCACCGTTTTCTATTTTCACCGGGTATCCCCCGTGGCCCTCTTTGCCAATCTCATGGTCATCCCCCTGCTGGGACTCTGGATCATCCCCGCCGGTCTGTTCTCCGCACTGATCCTCCCCCTGAGTCCCGATCTGGCACGCGTGATCCTGCAGCTGGGCGCGGCCGGCCTTCAGGGAATGATGCATATCATCAGGTTCTGGTCCCACTTTCCCTTTGCCAGTTTCTGGATGGTTACCCCCAATTTTCCGGAGATCCTTCTTTTTTATGCGATCCTTTTCTGCATCTTCTCAATTAGACGTTGGGCCTGGACCAGAAAAACGCTCGTGGTTCTCTGCGGCCTGTTCATACTGGATGCGGCCTATTGGACCTACCAGGTCGAATTCCGGCAGGACCTCAGGGTCACGTTCCTGGACGTGGGACAGGGCAGTTCGGCCCTGGTCCAGTTCCCCGGGGGCAAGCGTATGGTCATAGACGGGGGCGGTTTTCCCGGGTCGGGCTTTGACGTGGGCCGGAATGTGGTGGCGCCCTTTTTCTGGCACTCCAAGATCCGGTCCATAGACTATCTCGTGTTGAGCCACCCCCAGGCGGACCATATGAACGGTCTGGTTTTCATAACAAAGGCGTTTCATCCGAAGGAGTTCTGGTACAACGGGGATGCCGGCGAGGGTGCTGCCTTTGGAGAGCTGATGGCGGCCCTGTACGTACAAAAAACCCGGTTCTGCCTTCCCCGGGACCTCACCGGGGGAAGAAACATAGGAGGAGACGAGGTCTGTCTTCTCTTTCCACAAACAGCTCCGGCTGACAGTTCGAAGAAGGAGATCCCTTCTTCACTGAACGACCGATCCATGGTCTTGAAAGTGACCGATAGAGAGACAGCCTTTCTTTTCACGGGTGATATTGAACAACGGGCGGAACAGGTCCTCATGGAAGAGAAAGGGCGTTTTCTGA
>JBAPTR010000276.1:0-7957 GCA_049282265.1 Desulfatiglandaceae bacterium
TTCCAATGCCGAATGCACCATGAAGAATGTCGGTGCCGTACGTCGGCGGAAGCACGTAGGAAAGAGGTCGGAGAAAAATGGGCAAACGCTCGATCGGAAAGATTAACCCTCTGTCATATCCTTCAGGGAATCCAGATCCGGATCGAGGTTTTTTGGCACCGGACACAAATGGCATGAGGATGGGAAAAGGCTTATTGCCGTCATAGCGGTTACTCCGCCCGGGAACTCAGTTCCAGCACCTCGTTTAGCTGTTTTAAAAGACGAACCATTTTGTAGATGGTGGCGATGCCGGTCGTCGGAAACTGGCACCTGACGGTTTTATAGATCCTTTCCACGGAGGGGTGCCCCTCGCTGGCCGCCAATATTCTCAATTCTCAGAATGGTCAACCGTTGCGGCGTGATCCTGAAATCACGCTCTCTCAGTTTCGAGACCATTTGATCCTTCGTCGCTTAACATCTACCTTTTTGGAACGTGGCTCCATTGTTATCAAAAAAAACCCTTTGTTAACGAATAATAAGTATCCATAAGTCTGCCGGTTAATGCCTAAGCTTGTCAACCATGAAAGCATTCTGTCGTTTAGAGATAGGGATCAAGGGTTGTTCAGGGGGATATTGTATCTTTTCAGTTTCTTGTACAGGACGGAACGATGAATTCCCAGGAGTTTGGCAGCCTTCGCCTTATTGTACTCCGAAGATTCCAAAGCGTAGCGAATAGCCTCTCTTTCAGCGCTTCTCTGAACCGTCTTCAGGCCGGCACGACCCGCCCTTTCCGAACCTCTTGAACTCCTGTGAAGGTAGAAGGGTAAGTCGCACAGGTGTATGGTAGACCCTTCCAGATAGGACAGGACCCGTTCAAGGGTATTTGACAGTTCCCGCACATTGCCGGGCCAAGCGTACTCAATCAAGGCCTTTTCCGCCCGGGAGTCTATGTTGAGCATTGGAAGGTCCCAGTGCTGAGCGGCGCGCGCCAGCAGATGGTTGGTCAGATGGAGAATGTCCTCTTTTCTTTTCCGTAGCGGCGGGATTTCGATGGGTATCACATTTAAACGGTAAAAGAGATCTTCTCTGAAACGACCCTCGGTCAACATCTCTTCAAGATTTTGATTTGTCGCTGCGATAAGTCTGAAATCCGACTTAATTACCTGAGTGCCGCCAATTCTTTCAAATTCCTTTTCCTCCAGCACTCGTAAGAGCTTTGGCTGCATTTGAAGCGGGAGATCTCCGATCTCATCGAGAAAAAGGGTTCCATGATGAGCCAGTTCAAACTTGCCGGGTTTGCCTTTTGTTTTCGCTCCGGTGAATGCGCCTTTTTCATACCCGAAGAGCTCTGACTCCAGTAAGTCTCTCGGAATGGCTGAACAGTTGATCCGAATGAAAGGAAAGGGTCTTCGAGCAGATGCGTGGTGAATAGCCTGTGCAAAAAGTTCTTTCCCCGTGCCTGATTCCCCTGTGATCACCACGGGAAGATCTGTAGCAGCGGCTTTCCGGGCATGCCTCTTAAGCTCTTTCATGTCGCTGCTTTTCCCCACAATGCTGTCAAAAGTATATTTTGTGGACCGCAATGAAATCAATTCATTTTCATACAGATCGACCTTGGATTCCAGGAAGGAGACTTTTTCTGCGAGTTTACTCGCCGTGCTTGCGCTATCAAAAAGAACCAGACCAAGGACGGCGATAACCTCTCCCTTTTCTCTTATGGGGACGCGATGAACCAGGAAGGCCCTATCCTTGAACTGGTGAGGGTAATTGACTTCAGCCCTTCCGGTCTTTGCCACGACATGGAGCCTGGAGTTTACCCCAAGTTCAGTGGCATGCTTTCCTATTTGGGCTGCGGGACTCATTTCCAGAAAACGGGCGTAGGTTTCATTTATGTAGACAATGCGGCCGTCTGAATCTGAAACGATCACGCCTACTTGCATATTGTCGAGAAGCATTTTAAAGAAGTCCGGCTTTTGAAGAAGTGCGACTTCTTTGATTCCTTTTTCCGTGCCCTTGGTCATTCTTCCCTCCAGTCTCAATCGAGAGACATGTCTTCGATTTGAGACATTTTGGTTCCTATACCCCTTTCTTGTTCAGGAATCAAGAAAATACCACCCTCTCTAGCAGCAGAACACAAAACCTGTTGTTATAACAGACTATTTTTCATCGCTCCTTGCCTGGAAGAACAGCTGAGGTAAACGGGCATTTTTGGTGGCACGTGATTTGCTCACTTTGTGGCTGCAGCAACCCATCTCCTTGTTTTGCAATCGCAACCACGGGGAACAACTCTATTTTGACACCTTAAATTTCAGAAAGACAGAAAAAGGGCAGCGATGTTCCCATCTCTGAGGAGGCTTATATGAATCTTGGATCTCTTTTTAGAAGGCATGCGCTCTATCGACCCAATCATCCAGCAGTGGTTTTTGGTGATCAAAGGTTGACCTATTCTGAGTTCAATGGAGAGATAAACAAGCTGGCCAACGCTCTTCTCGCCCTGGGGATAAAAAAAGGGGACAAGGTCGCAACTATCCTCCCAAATTGCCTGGAGCAGTTGGAAGCGTATTGGGCCATGGCCAAAATCGGCGCGGTCGTGGTTCCCCTGAGTATCCTGCTCAGGGGCCAGGCCCTGGCAACGCTGCTCCGTGACTCTGACGCTGTGGCGGTCATTACTGATTCGGCATTCGTAGAAATCCTGGATGGGATCAGGAGCGAACTCTCCTCAATTCCCCATGATCACTACATCCTCACCGGCGGTTCGGAAATAAGTGGTTACCGGAACTATAACACTTTGAAGCATGGTGCTGGCGGCCAGGAACCCGAAGGAATCAAGGTAACAGCTGAAGATCCGTTCAATATCATGTACAGCAGCGGCACCACAGGGCTGCCGAAAGGTATTATCCATACACACGGTATTCGGATGGCCTATTGCACGTCGTTTGCTGCTTCATACCGCATGACACCTGAAAACATTACTATGCACGCAGGGGCGATCGTTTTCAATGGAGCATTTGTGGACATGATGCCCACTTTTTTTGTGGGAGCAACCTATATTCTCCTTCAGGCGTTTGATCCGGTCACCTACATAGAAACGATTCAGAAGGAAAAGGTAACTCACGTCATGATGGTGCCCGCCCAAATTATCGCCATGATCGAGGCGCCCAATTTTTCTCCCAAGGCTCTTGCATCATTGGAAATGATTCTCTCATTAGGTGCGCCGTTGCATCTGAAACACAAGGAGGAATTGAACAAACATCTCCCGGATAGATTCTATGAACTTTACGGCCTGACGGAAGGGTTTGTTACTATCCTCGATAAATATGATTATCCCGTAAAACCCGAATCTGTTGGGACTCCACCACCTTTTTTTGAAATGAAGATACTGGATGAGAAGGGAGGAGAAGTTCCGCCGGGAGAGGTTGGAGAGATCTGTGGGAGGGGACCGATTCTGAGCCCTGGTTATTACAAGCGACCGGATTTAACCGAACAGGCCATTCTTCATGGATGGCTTCACTCGGGAGACATGGGATATGTTGACGAAGATGGTTTCCTCTATCTGGTGGATCGGAAAAAGGACATGATTATTTCTGGAGGGGTGAATGTCTATCCAAGGGATATCGAGGAAGTCATCGTGCAACACCCTGCGGTCCGCGAGACAGCAGTATTTGGGGTCCCCCACGAGAAATGGGGTGAGACCCCAATGGCCGCGGTTATTCTGCATAAGACTGGGACTGTGACCTCAGAAGAACTCAAGGCATGGATCAATGACCACGTGGGCGCCAAATTCCAACGGATTCATGACGTGGCCATATTGGATGAATTTCCGAGAAATGTGGCAGGAAAGACACTCAAAAGGGAATTGCGCAGACCTTATTGGGAGGATCATGAGAAGAGTTTGCAATCTCTTCATAGGTAACCCGGAGACGGAAAAAGTCCGTTTCGGATGAAAGAATTGAAATGACCAGAGTGAGGAGGTGAGAGCGCGAAACAATATCTCGTGAAAAGCACATGCGGTAGAGGGGATTATTGGCTGAAAGGATTTACTTGAAAGGAGGAAAGAGAAATGAAGAGAGCTCGTTTAAGGTTTTTTGTCGTAGCACTAATCATATCTACTGTTGTCGGTATGGTATACGCAGAGAACGCGGTTGCCGCTGATACAATCCGGATTGGCTGGACCGCCGACATGCCGGGGATAGGAGCAACCTTTTACAAATCCCAGAAGGAAGCCATAGGACTCTTTATTGAGAAGACCAATGCTGCAGGAGGCGTGCTCGGAAAGAAGATCAAACTCATCATCCGTGATTCGAAACTCAAGCCTGATGTGGGAGCGAACATGGCCAGGGAATTGATCCTGGACGAAAAGTGTGATTTCCTGATCGGACCCACCAGCAGCGGGGTGGCGCTTGCAGTTACCAAAGTTGCCAAACAATACAAGAAGATCGTCTTTTTTCACACCTCGAACACGGAAAAGCTGACGACAACTGATTTTCAACCTTACATGTTTATGGTGGTGCCAAATACCGGAATCGAGGGACGTGGTATTGCCATGTTTCTCTCCAAAAAGCCTTATAAGAGGTACTGTTACATAGGGCCTGACTATGCCTATGGACATACCCAGTGGAACGCCTTTAAGGAAAATCTGAAGAAGCTGAAACCGGACGTGCAAATTCTGAAAGCCGTTTGGGTAAAGCAGGGAGAAACCAACTATACGCCGTACATCCCAACGCTAATGGCTAAGAATCCCGAGATTATCTACAGCAGCCTCTGGGGTGGCGCACTCAGCAGTTTTATCAAGCAGGCAAAACCGTATGGGCTCTTCAAAAAGGCCAGCATTACATCCCTTTATGATCTGGACATGCTGAGAGCAACAGGCCTTGACATGCCAGAAGGACTTCTGGGTTACGCCCGGTGCCCCTTTTATGCAGTCAATACTCTGGCTATGCAAGTCTTTACGGAAGAATATCATAAGAAATATCACGAATGGCCCTCGGACTGGGCGTGCATGGCCTACGACGGTCTTTTGGCTCTGACTGCTGCAATAAGAAAGGCAGGAACCACCGAATCCGACAGTGTTGTTCACGCTCTTGAAGGATTACGCTGGAATTCATTGCGGGGTTCGCGGTATATCCGCGCTGTGGATCATCAGGCCAATGTGGGAATATACGTGGGTTATACGGCGAAAGATCCGAGATACAAGAATTTCCTCATTCTAAAGAACGCAGTTGAAGTGCCGGCCGAGAAAGTCTGGCTCTCGGCGAAACAGGTCAAGGAGCTGCAACCTAAGTGATATTGTGTAAGTCGGCTCTGACTCAAAGGATAGCGCTTCGAATTGCATGAAGCCATGCGCAGATGAGATTGCCAGAGGAGTCTCATGACTTTTGATTTTTTCCTTTTTATGCTCGTCAATGGCCTTACCCAGGGCATGTTGCTCTTCATCATCGCCTCGGGACTGACGCTGGTATTCGGCGTTCTCAGGGTCATCAATTTTGCGCATGGCTCACTTTACATGATAGGGGCGTTTCTTGCTTTTTCCCTGAGCACCCTGCTCCCGAGCGGATCATTGTTCTCCTTCCTTTTGCTGTTGCTCCTCGTACCCCCAGCCGTGGCGTTGATTGGTGCGATACTAGAAATCACGCTTTTCAGAAGGATTTACCGCGCGCATCATCTCATTCAGCTTCTTCTGACCTATGCCCTCGTGCTGATCCTTGAAGACGCAGCCCGTCTTATCTGGGGAGGGGATATCCGAAACGTTGCGCGACCGGAAATTCTGGCGGGATCAGTAAAGTTTCTGGGCCTCTTTCTCCCCACCTACAATGTGTTTATCCTGATCATGGGACCACTTGTCACTGTGGGCCTGTGGTTAGTGTTGTACCGGACACGAACCGGGAATATTATCCGGGCAGCGGTCTCCCATCCGGAGATGGTAGGGGCCTTGGGGGTAAACGTGTCCCGGGTAATGACGGGAACATTCATGCTGGGGTGCGGGCTGGCCGGGCTCGGGGGCGTGCTTATGGTGGGACTCGCGAATATCACTCTCGGGATCGGGATGGAAAAGATTATCGAGTGTTTTGCAGTGGTGGTGATAGGGGGGTTGGGAAGCGTCGGCGGCGCCCTCCTGGGTTCGCTCATCCTTGGTGTGGGGGTCGCGTTCATGCAGTTGCCGCTTAGCCGGCTGGCCATTGTTTTTCCCTACATTGCCATGGCCCTCATCCTGATTATCCGGCCGTGGGGGCTGTTTGGAAGACCGGAGCGTTGATGAGAAGAGAAGGAAGACAAAGCATGGAAGGAGCGCGACTGAAAAGCAGAAATTGGACTGCTGCAATCATCACGATAGTCTTGCTTGTCCTTCTTCCTTTTGTTTTGAGGGCGCTTGGCAGACCGGGAGAATACTGGATCTGGGTAACGACAGAAATGATTATCATGGCCCTCTTTGCCCTGAGCCTGAACCTCATTCTCGGTTTCGGCGGGATGGTAAGCTTCGGCCATGCAGCCTTTTTCGGCGTTGGCGCCTACACCTTAGCCCTGCTCATGAAGAAAGCAGGGATTCCCCTCCTCCCCGCACTGGCGGCAGCCCCCCTTGCTGCTGCCGTGGCCGCAGGTATAATCGGGTGGTTTTGTGTGCGATTGATCGGTCTCTATTTTGCCATCCTGACCCTTGCCTTTGGACAGCTTCTCTTTATGATCGTCTTCCAGTGGTATACATTTACCGGCGGGGATGACGGAATTCACGGCATTGCAAGACCCGATTTCCTCGGCCCAACCAATTTCTATCTTTTCTGCCTTTTGATATTCTTGGTCTCTTTTTTTGTTATGCGGATGATCACCCGCTCTCCCTTCGGTCTTGCCGTTCGAATAACGCGCGAAAATGCAGAGAGAGCGAAGTTCATCGGGATAAATGTCCGGCGCTGTCAACTTCTCAATTTCATCATCGCAGGAGCTTTCGCGGGCCTGGCGGGTGGGCTTTTTACTGAACTCAATCGATTTGCCCAAACCGATTTCCTTCACTGGAGCAAGTCTGCTGAGCCTATTCTGGCCTGTCTGGTCGGGGGTATGTACTCCCTTGTGGGACCGGCGATCGGGTCGAGTGTACTCATATTCCTCAATATCATCATCCAGCATATCCACCAGTCCTTGGTTGAAATATGGGCCATGGTGCTCGGTTTTATTCTGCTTGTTGTTGTGCTGTTTGCCCCGGAAGGACTGGTCGGCTTATATGAGAAGGCAACGCGTAAATCATGAGCTGGAATGATTTGAAGGCATAGTTGGAAATAGATTCAATGGCGAAAGAGTTGCTGAAAATTGAGGGTCTGTTCAAGTCCTTTGAAGGAAACAGGGTGATAAACAACGTCAGTTTTTCGCTTTTCCGTGGTGAACTGAGTTCTATTATCGGTCCGAATGGTGCCGGAAAGACTACACTCTTCAATTTGATCACCGGCTATCACGTTCCGGACAGAGGCAGTATTGTTTTTGAGGAAGAAGATATCTCCGGCATGCAACCGTTTGACATCGTAAGACAGGGAATTGCAAGGGCCTTCCAAGTCACCAACATCTTTCCTAAACTCTCTGTGCTGGAAAATATTATTGCCGCGGTCATCACCCATCGGAGAATAAACCTTAACATGTTTTCATCCGTAAGCAGGCTTACCAAGGTGTATGCAAGGGCATATGAAATACTGGAGGGAGTCGGGCTGGTCGATATGGCCGATCGGCTGAGTGGAACCCTGGCGCATGGCAATCAGAAGCGATTGGATATCGCGATTGCCCTCGCGCTGGAACCAAAATTGCTGCTGCTGGATGAACCGACTGCCGGAATGAGTCCTGAAGAGCGATGGCAGGTAGTGGAGCTTATTCAGAATCTCTGGAAACAATTGGACATCACCATGCTGTTCATAGAACATGACATGGATATCGTTTTCGGTATTTCACAGAACGTAACAGTTCTTGGTTACGGAGTATTACTCGCAGCAGGAACTCCGGAAGA
>JBAPTR010000277.1:0-11645 GCA_049282265.1 Desulfatiglandaceae bacterium
CTCTTGAAAAAAAAGCGACTGTTCCCTCCAGAGAGAGGCCAAGCTGATCCTACGTCCTGTACCGTCAATAAGGCTCTCACGTCAACAGGAATCGCCCGGGAAATGGGAAAAAAGCAAAAGGAGAGAAAGAACAAGGAAGATATCGGAATTCCCTATTTGATCTATAAATACCATCGCTATTTCCAGTTTGACATGAGATCATTTCAGCCACATTATTAATTGCTTTGGAAAATTTTCATTATGTAATCATGATGACTTCGTAAAAAGCTGGCTTATGCCGCGAGCGGCAGCCTATGAGGTACGAAGAGGAGCCGAACCTGACACTCTTTTTCAGGTTCTCCACCTCAGTTCCGGTGAACAATGGGAGAGGAGAAACCAATGGAAAATACTATCGACGCAAGGGGTAAGGCATGTCCCCAGCCGGTCTTGATGACGAAGGACGCCTTAGAGTCCATGAAGGAAGGCATCATCACGGTGGTCATTGATAGCGAGATCGCGAAAGACAATGTCGTAAGGTTTGCTACGAGCCAAAGGTGTAAAACAGAAGTCGAAACAAAAGGCGAAATCTTTCAGGTGAAGGTAACCAAAGGGATGACACCGGCAAAAAAGGAAGGCGAAGAAGAAGTCCCTGAAACCGGAAAGGCATCCAACATCGTGATCTATATCCACTCTAATACCATGGGAACCGGAGATGAAGAGCTTGGTAGCATCCTGATGAAGGGATTCATCAAGACCCTCAAGGATGTGGATCCTAAGCCCGTGAAGATCATATTTGTCAACAAAGGCATATTTCTGACCACCGGGGGCTCTGAACTGATCGAAGACATCAGGGCACTGGAGGAGATGGGAGTGGAAGTCCTGTCGTGCGGAACCTGCCTTGATTTCTTTCACAGAAAAACGTCATTGGAAGTGGGGCTTGCCTCAAATATGTTCGATATCACCTCCGCCCTCATGCAGGCGAACAAGGTAGTTATGCCGTGACGTCCCTCCCCAGTGATAGCCGGATCATCTATCTGGATCACGCCGCCACCTCGTTTCCCAAGCCGGAAGGCGTGAAGCAGGCGGTTTTGGAATACCTGGAAAGGTATGCTGCCAATCCCGGGCGATCCGGCCATTCCCTGTCCCTGGAGGCGAGCCGCGTCCTTTTTGCCGCAAGGGAAACCATTGCAACGTTTTTTCATGTGGATGATTCCCGGAAGGTCATCTTCACCTGCAACGTCACCGAGGCCCTGAACCTGGCCATCTACGGGATAACACGTCAGGGGGACCGCGTGGTCACCACCTCCATGGAGCATAATGCCGTCATGCGCCCCTTGCGGAATCTGGAGGCAAAGGGAATTATTCAATTGACGGTGGTGCCCTCTTCCCCTGAAGGCTTTGCCGACATCCCGGGGATCGCCCAGGCCATGCGCTCAGGAAAGCCGAGGCTCCTGGTAGTCAATCACGCATCCAATGTTACGGGAACCCTTTTGGACCTCAAACGGATTTCGGAGATAAAGGGATCCGCTTATCTCCTGGTTGATGCGGCCCAGAGTGCGGGATGTGTGCCCATTGAGTTGGATTCCCTGGACGTGGATTTGTTCGCCTTTACCGGTCACAAAGCGCTCCAAGGGCCGCAGGGAACCGGAGGATTGATCTTCAAGACGGGCAGCGAGCCGGTCTTTCCCTTGATACGGGGCGGAACTGGAAGCCATTCGGAATTTGAACAACAGCCGGATTTCTTCCCGGACAAGTACGAAAGCGGCACACCAAACGGCTGCGGCGTGGCCGGCTTGGCCGCAGGGGTTCGTGCGGTCATGGAGCGCGGGGTGCGGGCCATCAGGGATCATGAAAAGCGCATGACGGAAGGGCTCCTCAAAAGGCTGAACGGGCTTGAAAGGGTTCGGGTGTTTGGTCCCATGGACCCGGAAAAACAGACCGCGGTTGTTTCCATCCAGGTGGACGGCATGAGCCCTTCGGACGTCGGTCTCCGGTTGGATCGCGATTTTGGCATCTGCGTGCGCACAGGGCTCCACTGTGCCCCGGCCGCGCACAGGACCCTTCGCTCTTTTCCCCAGGGGACTGTGCGGATCTCCATGGGAATCGCCAATACCATGGATGACGTGGAAAGAATCGTTGAGGCACTGCAATGGATTATATCCCGCTAGAAAAGGAAGAGAGGACTTTTGTCTTTGTGCTCTTCTCTATCCACAATGTCATGAAGACGGAAAAGCTCTTGAAATCACAAAAAATTACCTTCGATACCATCCCCGTCCCTAAAGAGATAAGCTCTGATTGCGGGATGGCGATCCTCGTGGCCTCTTCTGAAAAGAACCGGGTTCGAAAGGTGCTGGGAGAAAGCGGGATCGACATCAAGGGGATCTATCTTAGGACATGCGGACGATACGAGAAAAAAAATGACAAATGATAAAAATCATCTCAGGCTGACACAAACCGTTACCGGTTCGGGGTGAGCCTCGAAACTCCCTCCAGGGGACCTGGAGAAGGCGCTCTGCGGACTTTCTTTTCCCACGGACGAGCATGTCCTTATCGGGCTTGATTCACCGGATGACGCGGGGGTGTATCAGATCACCGATGACATGGCCCTCATCCAGACGGTGGATTTCTTTACGCCCATCGTGGATGACCCATACTGGTTCGGGCAGATCGCCGTAGCCAATGCCCTGAGTGATGTCTACGCCATGGGGGGAACTCCCATCACCGCGATGAATTTGGTAGCATTCCCCCTCAAAGACATGGAACTCTCCGTGCTTCGGCAGATTCTCCAGGGAGGGATGGACAAATTGGCGGAGGCGGGCGTGTCCCTGGTGGGGGGGCACAGCGTAGAGGATAGAGAGCTGAAATACGGTCTTTCCGTCACCGGCATCATCCATCCCGACAGAATCCTTTCCAAGAAGGGTTTCTTTCCCGGAGACAAACTTATTTTGACCAAACCCCTGGGCACGGGGATTATCAACACGGCCATCAAGGGGGGCCTTGCTTCAGACCATATCATCGAGAAGGTGACCAAGATGATGGCGCACTTGAACCGGACTCCCGCAGAGGTGATGCGTTCGTGGCGGGTTCACGCCTGCACCGACGTGACGGGGTTCGGGCTCCTGGGACATCTTTGCGAGATGGTCGTAGAGAGTGATTATGGTGTGGTCCTATACAACGGGAATATCCCCGTTTATCCGGAGGCCAGGGAATATGCCGCAATGGGCCTTGTCCCCGCCGGGACTTACAATAACAGGAAGTTCCGGGAGGCATTTGTGTCCTTTGACCAGGCCATAGACGGAATTATGCAGGATATCCTCTTTGACGCCCAGACATCCGGTGGTCTCCTGATCATGGTGGATCCGGCGGATGCAGTGCCGCTTATGGAGAAACTGCACGCGATCGGGGTGAAGGACGCAGCCATCATCGGGGAGGTCGTGGAAAAACCGAAAGAGAGAATTCTCGTCTTTCCGAAACAGGAGCTTTAAACATATGTCAGAGCCCATTCCTCATCCAGCGGATCCTCGTAACCGTTCTGACTCGCTGTTTCCTGACAGTCCGGCACACACTGGCGGTAAAGGGCATCTCCCTGTTCCCTGATCAAATTTCTCCCCTCATATCTCGAAATCTTCAATGCACAACCTCAAATCAGGCGTTCGTTCCGGGGAGCCCCTTTTCCATTATTCCCCGTGCACCGGGACCACAGGTGAAAAGCAGATCGAGGGCCGATAGATTGGGGATAAACCCACCCCAGAGCTGGGGGTATACCAACGGCCTCAGGTTGATTAAACGCATCCGGATATTGGCCCTGAGAAACCCTTCCCCGGGGAGAAACTTTAGTGCGGAACGCTGTGCCAGGAACCGCGACCCTCCCAGTTCCCTGCAGATCGCCACCGACAAACCGGGCTCTTTTTCCTCAATATGGAGTTCCGAGAGCAGGACGATCCTGGTTCGAATATCCAGGTGGGTCATGATATGCCGGATAATCCGCAGATTCAAATCCAGCAGCCTGTCGGGCGGATCAGAAAAAACCCCTTCCAGAAAGGACAGGTGATCTCTGAAAAACGGGGCTTTACTATAGGCGCTTTTCAGGCTCAAGAGAAACTTTTCGGCCCACCCGCCCTCGTTGCAGATCCTGATCTCGTCTATCCTCTGCAATCCCAGCCCTTTTTTCCACACCGGGACGGTCATCCAGTAGGTCCCCTGATCGTTCTTGAAACGGTTCCTGTTCAGCCAGGTGGACCCCCTCGGGAACTGTACACAGTCCAGGAGCACCAGGATATCCGAGAGCATGGCCTTCATGAAAAACCCCGGGAAGGGTGCAAAATATGGCCTGTAAGTGGATACAATCATGACCTTCTCATCGGGCCGGCACCATCAGCCGCCTGGAGGTATACTCGGCGGCATCCGCAAGCCCGTCAATGGGCATAAATGATAAGGCGTTGGCGGAAAAAAGACAAGTGACCGAGGCCGGAAAATCTTCGTCAGGAAGATAGAATATGTAGCAGAGGGCGATCTTGGGCAGCGGATACAGGACAAAAGAAAAATCACCTCCCAATCCATCCGGAGGGTCTTCTCCCTGGAACAAGCGCCTTATCTTCGCCACATTCTTCCTGATATCGGTTACATGCGGCACAAGAGGGGTTTCGCTGTTGGCGCGAAAAGCACCGTGGTAGGGCATGCTGCCGGGCAGATCTTTAAATGCCATAAGAGGCAGAAGCCTCATCGGTTCATCATTTGCGTGAAGCAGGTAGAGCGAAATCACAACCCCTTTCGGTCCTGTCTCGAGATTGCCCGACAAGGTCATATGGCCCGGATGGATGCAGCAGTCTTCTCCAAACGCCATGAAACGGAGGAAATCTCCTTCCGCCCGGGCTCCGATACGTGACGCAATCCAAGGGCCTCTCTTTTCACAAAACGTCCGGAGGTTTTTCCCAATGAGTTTTTCGTAGGCACCGGCCAAAATAGTTTTCTTCTCCCTTCTGGATTTTGTTTCCATTCTCCAAAAAAATGTCACATCTTGGGTTTTTTTTCCTTGACATACCACATATTGTGTCTAGAATGAGAACTCTCACTTGTTCAGCTTTCCGTCCTGTACCCGAAACCGCTGAAACCAGGAAGCCTTAAAACCCGTGCAATTTGACAGATAGTATCGTATAAAAAAAATTGTTGCTCATTTTTCAACTTACCTGAACAGCGGCAGAAAAACTTTTAACCGGTAATCGATTTCCCAGGAGAACGTTCATGGATCAGGACACCAAGATATTAATAACAGAGGAAGGGACCTTCAACCTGAGTACCTACCGTTTGGATGACCACCGCTTTTCCGATCTCCTTGTAAAGGAAAGCCAGATCGATACGGACCAGGCCATGGACATCAGCCGTTTCCTGCGGGAAGAAATTGCCGGGATGGAACCCGACAGCATCACCATACCGGTACTGGAAAGAATTATCGAGGCGAAACTTCAGGAATACGGCCTCAAGAAAACCGCTCCCATCCACCTGGACAAGTCAATCTTCATCAAGAATGAGCTTATCCTTTCCCCCAATGCGAAAAAAGTTCTGGAGCGGAGATATCTCAAGAAGGACTCAGAGGGGCGGCTGGTGGAAACCCCTGAACAGATGTTCAAGAGGGTGGCCCATCATATTGCCCGGGCTGAAAAGGCATACGGGGATGCCGCCCAGGTCAAAAAAATGGAAGCGCTGTTTTACGGGATGATGACCGACGCCAAGTTTCTGCCCAATTCCCCTACCCTGATGAATGCGGGACGCCGGCTGGGACAACTTGCCGCCTGCTTTGTGTTGCCCGTGGAAGACAGCATGGATGGCATCTTTGATGCCCTCAAAAATGCCGCCCTCATCCACAAATCCGGAGGGGGCACGGGCTTCGCGTTTTCCCGTCTAAGGCCCAAGAACAGCCGCGTGGGGACCACCGGCGGCGTCGCTTCGGGCCCCGTGTCCTTCATGAAGATCTTCAATACCGCCACCGAACAGGTCAAACAGGGCGGCACCCGGCGTGGGGCGAACATGGCCATCCTGAGGGTCGATCACCCGGATATCATGGAGTTTATTTTCAGCAAGAAACTGAACAAGGAACTCAACAACTTCAACATCTCCGTTGCCATAACCGACGAATTCATGGAGGCCATGCAGAAAGGCGGGACCTATTCACTGATCGATCCAAGGGAGAAGAAACAGTCCGGCGAACTGGACGCCACAGAGGTGTATGAAACCCTGGTTCATCAAGCCTGGGAAAACGGGGACCCGGGGATCGTTTTTATTGACAGGCTCAACCGGGACAACCCCACGCCCGGTCTGGGGGCAATCGAGAGCACCAATCCATGCGGTGAACAGCCACTCCTGCCCATGGAGGCATGCAACCTCGGTTCCATCAACCTGTCCAAATTTGTCATTGAAAATGACGAAGAACCCGCAATTGACTATGATGCCCTGCGCGACATCATCTGGCTCTCCGTCCGTTTTCTGGATGATACCATCGACATGTCAAAGTACCCCCTTCCGGAGATCGATCACATGGTCAAGGGAAACCGGAAGATCGGTCTAGGTGTCATGGGCTTTGCCGATATGCTTTTTCAACTGGGCGTCCCCTACAGTTCCGAGAAGGCCCTCGATGTTGCCGAAGAGGTCATGGCCTTTTTCCAGAAAGAATCCCACGAGGCATCGAAATACCTCGCCGAGGAGAGGGGCACGTTCGCCAATTTTGACCAGAGCGTGTTCAAAGACCGGGAGGGATGTTCCTACAGAAATGCCACCACCACGACCATAGCACCCACCGGCACCTTGAGTATCATAGCCGGTTGCTCCAGCGGCATCGAGCCCCTCTTCGCCCTCAGCTTTGTCAGGCGGGTCATGGACAATGATGAACTCATGGAGGTGAACCCCTATTTTGAATCCGTCGCCCGGGAAAGGGGTTTCTACAGCCATGAATTGATGGACACCATCGCCCGGGAGGGCTCCATCCGAAACCTGAAAAACATCCCGGAAGACGTGAAGGATGTCTTTGCCACAGCCCACGATGTGACCTCTGAATGGCATGTGCGGATGCAGGCTGCCTTTCAGAAATACACCGATAATGCCGTCTCAAAAACGGTGAATCTTCCGAAAGATGCAACGGTTGAGGATGTCAGGAACGTCTACGATCTGGCCTACAGGCTCGGGTGCAAGGGCGCCACCATATACCGCGACAGCAGCAGAGAGGAACAGGTGCTCTCTTACGGCCAGGAAGAGCACAAAGAGGAAGGCTTCATGACCGCGGTGAGGGAGCGTCCCGAGACCCTGGAAGGATTTACCACCAAGATGGTGACCGGGATGGGGAACCTCTATGTCACCGTGACGGAATACGACGGCCGGCCCTTTGAGGTCTTCGCCACCATCGGAAAGTCCGGGCGCTCCACCACCGCCAAGACCGAGGCCATCGGACGGCTCGTTTCCCTGGCACTCCGCTCAGGGGTCAGGGTGGAAAAAATTGTTGAGCAGCTCAAGGGCATCGGGGGCGAGCACCCGGTTTTCCAGAAGGACGGACTGGTCCTCTCCATTCCGGATGCCATAGGGCATGTCCTCGAAAAGAGATACCTCAAGGATGGCAACTACGAAAGGAGCCATAAATACCGGAACAGCCTGGCCGGCGAGACCTGCCCTGAGTGCGGCCAGACCATCAGTTTTGAAGAAGGCTGCATGACCTGCCACTTCTGCGGCTTCACCAAGTGCGGGTAAGGTGTCCTTCAATCAGGGATAAAGCGTCTGCGCTTTGTCCGAAATATCGCTCGTCTTCCTGCTGAGATTCCTTCCAGGCGCGTGACATACCGTTTTATTCCCGAAAGCGGGCGGAACCCTAAGCGCCATTCTTCTTCCTCCGCCGCCAGCCACATCACCTGAATGTTACCGTGACCCCGGTTCAAAAAAAACCCTGTCACGCAAAAACATGCCCTCGCGGGCCTAGAGCAGCCGCCCTGAGAAGGGCTACAGGTCGTCCTCAACTGGGGCAACCGCCATACGAGCCGCTCACTGATCTGCCGCATGCCCATGAACTTCTACTGCGCATGTTTCCCGGTTGGAATGGCTGCCTTTGCCCTGTGTGCGGCACGGTGCTGAGGACGGTTCGCGTCTATCACTGCGCCCAGCCTCCACCGCTGAGGATGGCCGCATGATGAGTCCAATAATTTTTCCTGAGCCTGATTTGATGGTGTGGTGTCTTGTGGAGAGTTGCTTTGTCCACTTTCGCTCGATTTTTCTCCGCTTTTACTTGGATTTTTTCGGCAGTGCGGCGCTTGGCACGGCGATTCAACCGGCTGGCCGTCTTGACTTGGCACTTTGTCGTCCCGGAGGATTTTTCAGAAAACTCCATAGTGCAAGAAAACGTCCAACCAGAAGGATGGAGTGGACGACCTGGGCCTCTTCATAAGTTTCAACTCAAGCTGAAATATGACGTTTCGCATTAACGCGAATCTCTTTTTTCTTAACCCGGTTGCAACTCATCCTCAACGTTGGGCGTCAACCTAAAACAATATGGCAATGATAGCAAAACTAAAGCAACGTGCACGTCATCTCAAGGCGGAGACCTTTGCTCTTTACCTTGCTGCAAGAGACCCGAGAACACCATGGTATGCAAAACTTCTTGTTGCTGGCATCGTCGCTTATGCTTTCAGCCCCATTGATCTGATCCCAGACTTTGTGCCAGTTCTGGGCTATCTGGATGATCTCATTCTGATACCAATAGGCATTGTCGTGGCTATCAGGTTGGTTCCTCATCAAGTTCTGGCTGAGTGCCGAGTACGGGCACAGGAAACTATTCGGAATGGAAAGCCCCTGAGTTGGGTTGCAGGAGCGGTAATTATCGTAATCTGGCTTATGCTGGCATCGCTTTGCATCGTGTGGGCCTATGAGGTATTCAAGGTGAAATCATGAGTACGCCCAACAAAGCTAATTCAGCCGACGCAAAAAGCCGCGCGGCTGATTAGCGGCGTTCTCGGCGGCTACGCCGCCGGGAATCGCGGTGCCGACTAAGTCGAGCACCTTGTGCCGTCGCTACGCGCCGGATCAAGATACTCGACCTGCCCTCTTTATGACCCCTTTACGCTTATTGTGATTGGACCATTATTTTCCTATCTTTTTTTTAATCTCGCAAGGGTTTAACTCCCCGCCCCTTGGCGTTCAATGCTTTGGATGATACTCCGCTGCTTGCGGCGGGGTAGTTCTTTTTGTAAACAAAGTTTTTTATCAGCCACCTCTTTTTTTCACTGTAAGCGTCATGAAAAAGCGAAAATCTTGTTTACAAAATAGGCAAAACGAGGTGTCAGGAGAAAAATGTTGTACGACGATTGGTTTTTATCTTGAGATCTGATATCAGATATAGTCGGGAGTAGACAGTAGGCCATTGTGTATCGCATATCCTGGACCTTGGTATAACGTCGTGAACTGATGATGGAGAAGGGAAAACATATTTCTATAAAAGGAAGACTACGAAACCTTTATTCTGGTGGCAAATGAACAACTGCAGTGCCGTCAGTAATGCTGTGGAACTTCGGGAAAGTGGGCGAGCCGTAAATAAGCAAATTACCTGTGGTGTTATGTCTGATTTACGCCGTATGGTCACACGGCGTCACCGAAAAAGACGAAAAGATAGCTGTCGAAACCTTACATGAAATGGATTTGATCATGGCAAAAGTAAGTGATAATTTGGAAAACCATATATCCGATGCAGTTGCCCATTACTGGCAGACTCGCATGAACTGCCGGATTTTTTCAGGCCGACCAAGGAGTGGAATTTGCTTGTCATCAGGGATGGGCATTTGGTTGCAGCAATTGAAGCAAAGTCGCAGGTTGGCCCCTCGTTTGGTAACAATTTCAATAACAGAACGGAAGAAGCGATGGGCAGCGCTCTTGATCTTTGGACGGCTTATCGGGAAGGTGCTTTCAATGGTGGAGTTCAGCCCTTTCTCGGGTATTTTTTCATGCTTGAAGATTGTGATGCTTCAAATCGTCCAGTAAGGGTTAAGGAGCCGCATTTCAAAGTCTTTCCAGAATTCATCGGAGCATCATATATGAAAAGATATGAGATCTTTTGCCGTAAGCTCGTCCTCGAACGCCATTATACCTCGGCATCATTCATCACCTCCGAAAGTGAAACAGGTCTTAATGGTGTGTATCGGCAACCTGCGAGTGATCTCTCCTGTACAATTTTTCTAAAGTCTCTTGTATCCCACATTGGAGCCTTTGCATGAAAAGTACTGAGAAAAAGACCTGCCAGAGGCTAATTAACGGGGATGCGAGGGATCTGACATTCTTGGAGAATGAGTCCATACATCTCGTTGTTACGTCACCACCCTATTGGAATCTAAAACGCTATAATGAAAATCCAGATCAAATGGGGCACATCAATGACTATGAGTCCTTCTTAGAAGAGCTTAAAAAAGTCTGGAAGGAGGTCTTTCGGGTATTGGTTCCGGGTGGCAGATTGGTTTGTGTTGTCGGCGACGTATGTGTTTCAAGGAGGAGATTCGGACGCCATCTTGTTTTCCCCCTGCATGCGGATATCTGTGTTTTGTGCCGAAGAATTGGTTTTGATAATCTTAATCCCATTGTCTGGCATAAAATCGCAAATGCAAGTTTTGAAGTCGAGAACGGGTCAAAGTTTCTGGGGAAGCCCTATGAGCCGAATGCGATCATAAAGAATGATATGGAATTCATCCTGATGCAGAGAAAGCCCGGCGGCTATCGTAAACCTACTGAAGAGCAAAGAAAGTTAAGTAAAATCGATAAAAAAGATTTTGGCACCTGGTTTCAACAGATATGGAATATCACCGGTGCATCAACCAGAAATCATCCCGCCCCATTTCCTCTGGAACTTGCAACCCGTTTGGTCAGAATGTTTTCCTTCCACGGGGACACAGTTCTCGACCCATTCTGCGGTACGGGTACCACAATGATAGCGGCCTTAAGATATGGAAGAAACAGTATAGGAATCGATATTGAACCTGAATATTGTCGCATGGCCGCGCAATATCTAAAAAGAGAGAGCAGCAATCTTTTTGTCAATACGGAATTGATTTTCGAAAAAATGGAAGCTGACAATTCAGGTCAAATGCAAGTTTGTGAAGACCAAGCCCTTTACGAAGTTAGATCAGCCAGAAAATCCCTGGGATAGGTTACCGCCGCCTAATGCCATTCGCTGGTCGCGAGGTGCAAAGCACGGCGGGAAAGACGGGTTGCCCGCTACCCGGTTTCCTGTTTGGTTCTTCGGCGCTTCGCGCTTCGGCAACCAAACGTTCGATCTGCAGAACCCCTGCGATAACCGATTTCCTTCGGGCCGTTATAAAGGAGAACCTGCCGATCAACTCGGCGTTGTGCACCACGGGGAATCAAATGGCAACTTACCTTGTTCACCTAAACGGGCAGAATTTTTTGATTGGCGGTGACGAAGGCATTGAAGAATAGGGATTGCACAACCGGGCATCCACAACGGACCGCTTACAGCGCTGGCGCGCTTCCAGCGTCCGGTGACACCCGCCGTTCGCTTCCAAATTGGAGTGCCGGCTCTGAGTGCCGGTTGAATTCAGTGGGAAAAGTGTCTAAAATAGTGGCATTCTAGCCCTTAAAACAGTATTCTTGGCCCCGAAAATGTCCCTCTAAGAATGGAACCTTATGACAAG
>JBAPTR010000278.1:0-50938 GCA_049282265.1 Desulfatiglandaceae bacterium
TGGCGAAGATTTTACATTCGTGGATTTTAACAAGGCAGGAGAAGGTATTGAAAATATTAAGAGGGAAAAACTCATAGGTAAAAGCGTTAACAAAATGTTTCCCGGCGTAAAGGGCTTTGGGCTTTTCGATGTATTTAAGAGAGTGTGGAAAACAGGAAAGCCGGAAAATTATTCTGTTACCCTTTACAAAGACGAAAGAATCTCAGGTTGGAGAGACAATTATGTCTATAAGCTACCTTCTGGGGAAATTGTTGCGGTATATAGTGATGAAACCGAACGCAAGCAATCGGAGAAGGCATTGAGTGAAGCTTACAGAATAATCAACAGAAGTCCCGCAGTCGTTTTTCTGTGGAAAAATTCTGAGGGATGGCCGGTTGAATTTGTCTCTGATAATGTAAAAAATCTATTTGGCTACACAGCGGAGGAATTTACCTCGGGAAAAGTCTCTTATGCCTTAACGGTGCATCCCGATGACTTGGAGAAAGTCACACAAGAAGTTACATCATCTAGCGGAAAAGAAGGAATGGAGGATTTTGGCCACAAGCCATATAGAATTTTTACTAAAGATGGAGAAACGAAATGGCTTGATGATATGACATTCATAAGAAGAAATGAAAAAGGAGATATTACACATTACCAGGGTATTGTGTTGGACATAACCGAGCGCAAGAAGGCGGAGGAAGAGCTTTTAAGGGCTCAAAAACTTGAATCCCTTGGGATTCTTGCGGGAGGAATTGCCCACGATTTCAACAATATTCTGACTACGATTCTCGGCAATGTTTCCATGGCCAGGATGCAGGTGGCACCTGAGGGGGAACCATTTGAAATGTTAAGCGAAGCCGAGACGGCTTCAATAAGGGCGCAGAAACTGACCAAACAGTTATTGACCTTTGCCAAAGGAGGAGCGCCGGTAAAAGAGACCACCTCAATCAAAGATATCCTCAAAGAATCGCCTTCCTTTGTGCTGAGAGGCTCAAAATCCCGATGCGAGTTTTCGATAGCAGAAGACCTCTGGCCTGCTGAAATTGACGTTGGGCAGATCAGTCAGGTCATCAACAATATTGTGATCAATGCCAACCAGGCCATGCCGGAGGGAGGAATCATTCAGGTCGCAGCAGAGAATCTAATAATAAATGCTGGACATGGCCTGCCGGTCAATCCGGGCAGATACATCAGGATATCCATTAAAGATCAAGGAGTGGGTATAGCAGAAAAGCATCTTAAAAGTATATTTGATCCCTATTTTACAACCAAGCATGACGGGAGCGGCCTTGGACTTGCCACGACCTATTCGATCATCGAGAAGCATGAAGGACACATTACAGTAGAATCCCGGTTGGGGGCAGGCACGACATTTCACATCTATCTGCCTGCTTCCGACAAAGCAGTCCTTGAAAATGAGGAAGTTAGGATAATTAAAGGCCAAGGCAGGATTCTGGTGATGGATGATGAAGCGCCGTTAAGAAAAATGCTTGGAAGAATGTTGAAAAACCTGGATTATGAATCAGAATTTGCAAAGGACGGTGCTGAAGCGCTTCGGATGTACAAAGATGCCCAAGAATCTGAAACGCCCTATGATGTTGTCATCCTGGATTTAACCATCCCCGGCGGAATGGGCGGAACGGAAACCATTAAGAAATTGTTGGAGATAGATCCTGAAGTGAAGGCCATTGTCTACAGTGGTTACTCCGACGATCCGGTTTTGTCGAATTTCCAGGAGTACGGCTTTAAGGGCATGATGCCCAAACCATTTGAATCCCAATCATTGAGCAAAGTGTTACATGAAGTGTTAAAGGGTGAAAAAGAGTGATTGTTGGGCTATCTTTCTTGCCGTTTATAGTGGCTTAAAAATAAGGGCTCGCAGATGCATGTTTAAACAGGTAGGCAGTCAATGATTATCCTATCCCTGAGTTTCGAGCATCGGGACTATTTGAGCGCTCACTTGAAATGGTATATCTGTGTGATTTTGAGGGAAATTTTATTGATGCAAACGATGCAGCACTGGAAGGGCTTGGGTACACGAAAAAGGAAATAAAATCTCTTAATTTTCTGTCACTATTGGAAATGGATCAGGTTCCCCGCGCTATTGAAGAAGTAGAAGAAATTTTGAAAAATGGATCGCAGGAAAATGTAACAGAGTTCCAATTAAAGCGAAAGGATGGAGAACTTATTTATATTGAGAGCAAAGGAGCACTCATTTATCGTGATGGAAATCCGGTTGCGATTCAGGGGATAGCAAGAAATATAACCCAAAGAAAAAAACTTAACGAAGAGCGAGAAAAACTGATTAATGAACTCCAGCAAGCCTTGGAAGAAGTTAAACAGCTCAGCGGATTGCTGCCTATTTGCTCCTATTGCAAAAAAATTCGTGATGATAAGGGTTACTGGAATCAGATTGTCTCATGGGGTCAAGTCTCCGGTTGACTCTTGTCTCGAACCAATTAAAGTCAAACGGAGACTTGACCCCTTTCTCATTGAAAAATTCCTCATTATTCAGGACAGGCTTTTTGAATTCATTCCCAATTGATGCCTTTCTTCTAAATAACCTTAAATCACCACTGTTCCTCATCTCCGCTTAGTATAGTTATTTTCAATCGATCTCTTTATTTGTATCGGTAATACCTGTTTGACAATCAGGCATGTTCTATTTATCTTTGACATATAAAAACTATCAGAAATCAAATAAATAAAGGGGTAAGAAATTGGTGAAAATAAGAATAGTTCTTTTTGCTGCACTTGCTGTGCTGATTATTTCTACAGGGGCTTTCGGTGGTATTCCATCCGGCACCGTAACCTTCAATATCCAGCCAAGTGTTTTGGAAAATTCGAAAGATGCCAGGCTTTGGATGCCCTATCCGTTGAGTGATGAGTATCAGCTAATTTCAAATGTGCAGGTCAGCGGTAATTACAATGTTTCAGGGGTCTATAAAGATCCTGATTCGGGAGCTGTTTATTATTACGCAGAATGGAATCCTGTTAAAGCTCAACCTTTTCTGGTAATGAGTTTTCATGTTGAACTGAAGGATCGTAAAGTTGTGAATATGAAAGATTCAAAAGAGCCTGTTCCGGTGATCATTAAAAAAGATCTTGAATCAACAGAATGGGTCCCGTCAAAAGATTTTAAAGATATTGCAAAAAAGATAACCAGAGGAAAAAAGAGTATCCTGCAAAAGGCCAGGGCTGTTTATGATTGGACAATAGAAAATACTTACAGAGATCCCGATGTGAAGGGATGCGGCCTTGCACTGCCGGGCAGAACCCTTAATGAACAAAAAGGCGGCGGTAAATGTGCCGACATCAGTGCTGTTTATGTTTCAATTGCCAGGGCTGCCGGCATCCCTGCACGGGATGTCTATGGTATTAGACTGGCTGATCCCAGGTCAGGAAATATTACAAGCGAGTTTCATTGCTGGGCCGAGTTTTATCTTCCAGGTACCGGATGGGTACCTGTAGACCCTGCTGATGTTAGAAAAATGATGCTCGTCCACGATCTGGAATTAAAGGATGCAGATGACTGGAGGGAATTCTTCTGGGGCGGGGATGATCTTTTCCGGATCGTACTCGAAACGGACGCACGCGGGGTTACTTTTCAACCAAAGCAAGATGGCCAGGCCCTCAATTACTTTATGTATCCATTTGCCCAGATTGATGGGGAAACCCTCAATTACTTTGATCCAAAGAACTTTGTCTACTCTGTGAGTTTTGAAAAGGATTAGGAAACTATTAATTTAAGATTAATTTAAGGACGGCCATTAGTTAAGGGATAAACATGGCTGTCTTTTTTATGGTCGGGGAGGAATGCGTATGAATGACATTCACGGGGCGTGGCGCAGCCTGGTAGCGCATCCCGCATAGGCATGCGGGAGTGTCGGAGATTCAAATCCTCTCGCCCCGACCACCTAAAATTTATCCAAAGGAGACAGCGTGGATCTACTCGGAAGACACTGAAGCAGGATTCTACTCTTCTTTGAACAGGATATTGAGGAACTCGCATGGTTCCAGGGCTGACACGGAATGGGGTTCTTTTCCGTCATGGTAAATCAGATCACCCTCATTTAATTCATATTTTTCCTTTCCGTACCTGAAAATGTTCTTGCCCCTGATAATGTAAGTCAGTTCATGTCCCTCATTCTTGTGCTTGCCTATGAACTCGCCCTTGTCTGCCTTGCCTAGCGACACCGAAATTCTGTCATCCAAAGCACCTTTGTGAGCAAGAATTTTCAGTTTGAAGTTGCGACTGTCGATCACCGGCTGTTGGCTTCCCTTAATGTGGATCACCGGTTTCCGTTCAGCAACCAAGGAGGCCAGCGGATAATTGAGATGGTAGGAGATCTCAGACAGGAGAGCAACTGAGGGGCTTACTTTGCCGGTCTCGATTCTTTGAATAGTCGGGAAACTGACCCCCACCTTTTCAGCAAGGTCCTTCATTGAGAGACCTGCATTCTTCCTTATCTCCCGGACACGCTTTCCCACATCAATTCGATTTCTTTTCATTTTGGTCACGGAATCAGCCGTTGACAATTCCTGCTTAGTATGAGAGCACGGTCAAGTCAGCCCTTGCTGTTTGCCTTAATGGGCATCAGGATGGCCTCTCTCGCCTCACGTTCAAGGGTCTGCTCAAAGCTCTCATTCACAGCCTGATTCAACGCCGCCTTTGCAATTTTGGTTGACGTGACCGGGTTCTTTGCAATTTTTCCGGCCAAGTCCACGGCCGCCTGTTCCAGGCCGTCCAAAGGGACCACCTCGTTCACAAGCCCCCACTCTTTCGCCTCCCTGGCTTCGATCATCCTGCTTGTAAGAACCAGTTCCTTGGCTCTTCCAAGGCCCACGAGAAGAGTGAGGAGCTTGGTTCCTGCATTGGTGATCGTGGTTCCTATGCTCGTCTCCGGAAAGCCGAATTTGGCACCTTCCGCCGCAATCCTGAGATCGCAGTTCATGGTCCATTCACATCCCGCCCCCAAAGCATAACCGTGCACCGCGGCGATCACGGGCTTGCCCATTCGCATGATAACCCTCGTGGTTTCCTGAAGTTCCTGGATTAGTGCCAGACTCTCTTCCAATGTTTCCCCGGTTGTATCCTCTTTGAGATCATGGCCCGCACAAAACGCCCTTCCTTCGCCCCTGATGACTACAGCCTTTACTTCGGGGTCGGCTTCAGCCTGCTTCAGCGCAAGGAGGAACTCGCTGGTAAGCCGACTATTTGCCGCATTCAACACTCCGGGCCTGTTCAGGCTGATAACCGCGACGTTCTCCCTCTTGCTGCACACAACGAATTCCATTTTAGGTTCTACCTCCGCTTTCAGCTTCTCTTTCTGCACCCTCTCGGAGGGCGTCTTTGGCAGACTGTCTCTAAATTCGAAATATCGGGGCACCTTGAAAGCCGCCATGTTTTGTTCACAGAATTTCACGATCTCCTCATAGGTAGCGGCCTCGTTCGGTTTCAACACGATATAGGCCTTTGCCTCTTCCCCCCGGATCTTGTCCGGCACCGGGATAACCGCGGCTTCCAGGATCTTGGGATGGCACATGAGTATTTGTTCGAGAGACGAGGCCGAAATGTTCTCGCCTCCTCTTCGGATGATGTCCTTCTTCCTGCCGACAAAATGATAGTCGCCGTCCTTATCTTTGTATCCAAGGTCGCCGGAATGAAACCACCCACCCCTAAAGGCATGTTCCGTGGCTTGGGGGTCTTTGTAATAACCCGTCATCATGCCCCTGGCGCGTTTTAAAACAATTTCGCCCACCTCTCCCGCTTTTGCTTCCGCGCCATTTTCATCTACGATCTTGGCATCCCTGTAATAGACAGGCCGGCCGATACAGGCTGTTCCGATCTTCCGGTCCGCTTCGTCAGTGACCGCGATATCGCATGCCGTCTCGGTAGATGCGTAGACTTCGTAGACAGGGACACCGAACCTCTCCTCCCAGGCCTTATGCATGCGCGGAGGCATCCCGGAGGTCTGAACCATTCTGAGGTTGTGCTTTCTGTCCAGCTCAGATGGAGGCATATTGAAGAGAAACGAAGTCATGGAGCCGATGCAGTAAAAACAGGTGATGCGATACCGGCGGATCTCATCCCAGAACTTGCTGGTGCTGAATCTTTCAGCAAATGCAAGGGTGGCGTTACGTTTCAAGACCATGAGCGTGTTCCATTGAGGATCCATATAATAGAATGGTTGGGCCGTAAAGACGCGATCCCTTCCTGTCAGATCAAAAAGCTTCGCCTGTATGTCTGCCAGATTCACAAAGTAATGATGGCTCGCCATGCATCCCTTAGGGTTTCCCGTTGTACCGGAGGTATAAAGCAGAACGGCGAGATCATCACCATCGATATTCGCTGGCGGTAGAACGGACGAATTCTCCAGGAACTTGGAGTAGGGGACGTGTCCCTCTCCCTCATAATTATCAATATTGATAACATGCTCCAGAAAAGGCAAATCGCTGCGGATTTCCGCAATCATCTCGCGGTGGCTGTTGGACGTGATCACCAATTTGGCTTCGGAGTGATTCAAGATATACTTTGCTTCGTTTCCTACAAACCGGCCGTTCACAGGCACCATCACGGCACCGATCATGTTCGCCGCAAGCCAGCAATAAGGAAACTCGAGGCAATTGGGAAGAAGGATGGCCACCTTATCTTCCTTCTTGACGCCAAGGGTCAAAAATCCGTTCGCTATTTTGTTAACGGTATCCAGGACCTGTGCATAAGAAACACTTTGGTCCTTGAACATGAAAAGAGTCTTATCAGGAGTCCTGCTCACCGATGATTCTAAACAAGCCCTGATGTTTTTATCCAGACGCTTTCCCATGTGATACCTCCTTTGGCTGGAATCGAATTTTGCTTTCTGTATCTACACTCTGATATATTGTCAACAATAAAATATCATTTGTGATAACTTTCAGATTAAGAGCAAGTATGAAACGCGATATTTTCGGGAGGATCGTCACGTGGACACGGACAAAGGAATTGCCCTCATTACGGAACAGATAGACAAAGGCGGCAGGAATGTCGTTTTTTCAGGGGCCGGGATATCAACGGAGAGCGGGATACCCGACTTCCGAAGCCAGGGAGGCATCTGGGAACAGTACCGTCCCGTCTATTTCGATGAATTCATGAGATCCCGTACGGCCCGCATCGAATACTGGCGGCAGAAGAGTGAACTCTATCATGATCTGATGAAGGCTGTGCCCAACCCGGCCCATATGGCGGTAGCACAACTCCATGAGACGGGACTGGTGGAAGCGGTCATTACCCAGAACATCGACGGCCTTCACCAGGCATCAGGCATCCCGGATGAAAAAGTCATCGAACTGCATGGCAGCAACCGGCGTGTGCGCTGCATGAGCTGCGGCAGGATTTCATTCATCGAGGAGGCACACAGGCGCATTGAAGCGGGTGACCTGGCGCCTGAATGCGAATGCGGCGGGTATCTCAAGCCCGATACCATCTCTTTCGGCCAGGCCATGCCGGAAAAGGCCGTGGAAAGGGCGGTTCAACTCGCGAGGGACTGTGATTTTTTCCTTGTGGTAGGTTCAACCCTCCTGGTTTATCCGGCAGCCCATATGCCCAACTATGCGAAAGAGGCCGGGGCATTCCTGGCCATCATCAACCTGTCGGAGACGCCCTGTGACGGGATATCCGATGTCCTGATCCGTGGAAAGGCGGGCGAAGTGCTCCCGAAAATAGCTAAAAAGGTCTCAATGAAGTCCTTAGATTTACCGTCCCTAGGGAGGAGAACCTGAGAGTCTTTTTCAAACGTTTTCTCATAGTGCACTTGGCACCCAACGGCTACATGGACGACCATTTGGGGTTTGTGCCTCCAGAAGCCTTGCGCACCTCCAAGCCTTTCCTCAAACCCCAAATTGGCGTCCATTCCCTCCGGAGTGTTTAGAAAGCGTTTGAAAAAGATTGTCAGGTTCGGCTACACCAAGTTCCTCATAGGCTGCCATTTCCCGCGCGATTCAGCTTCCTATGGATCAGACGGGAAGCCCCAATTCCCCCGCCCGCAAGGCCCTCCTGAGCAACTTCCCGCTGCGGGTCCTGGGAAGCCTGTCCATGATGGCGATTTCCTTTACGACGATGTCAGAGGAAAGACTGCCCCTCAGAAAGGCGACAATTTCATGCTTCAGTCTGGCAGAGGGCGTGAAGCCCCTGTTGAGGGCAATGAAGGCCTTCAGAAAGGAGACACCCTGGTCCGGGGCGACGCCCTTGGAGATGACGGCCCCCTCGGCCACGGCCGGATGCATGGCGAGGATCTGTTCGATTTCGTAAGGTCCAATGACCTTGTCTCCACCGGCCTTGATGAGGTCGTCATTCCTCCCCTGATGATAGAAATACCCCTCATCATCCCTTATGGCAATGTCACCGGTGAGGAACCATCCCTCCACGCGAAAGTACTCCTGGTAGCGGGCCTCGTCCTGCCACAAACCGTTCATCATGCCGGGCCACCCCACCTTGAGGGCAAGCTCCCCCATGCTCATGGGGGGCATGGGTTCCCCGGACTCATCCAGGATCGCCGCCTCGACGCCGGGCAAGGGTTTTCCGATGGACCCCGGCTTGATGTCCATGGAGGGAAAATTGGCAATGCTGATTATGCCCGTCTCGGTCATCCACCACGTGTCGTGGGGGGCGTGCCCCAGGTGCTTCTTGGTCCAGTAGAAAAGATCGGGAACAAGGGGGGCACCTACGGTGGCAATGTTTCTGAGAGAGGCGAAGTCATATCGTCCCGGCAGGTCATCGCCCGCCTCCATGAGCCGTCTAATGGTCCTGGGTGTTGTATACCAGGTTGACACCCGGTGCTTTTCCAGTGTCCAGTACCAGTTGGAGGCCTCGAACGGGTCACCTTCCACCAACGAAGTGCATCCACAGAGCCAGGGGGCGAATGCGCCATATACGGAACCTGTCACCCAGGATGGATCCGCATCGGTCCAGAGGATCGTATCCTCTCTCAGGTCGAGCGCGAACCGTCCGGACATGAGGATGCCCACCATGTCGTGGTGACCGTGGACCACGCCCTTGGGTGGCCCTGTGGCACCGGAGGTATAGCTGAGATAAAGGGGACTGTCGCCCTTTAGCCAGACGTTGGAGAATTCCTTCGGCATCTGCTCGGGAACCCCTGATACGAGGACCTCATTGGGGAAGACGTCGGGCAAAGGTCCTTCGGTCAAGAAAACGTGCGACACCGATTCCGCGGCCTCCACGGGAATGACCTCCACCAGGTCGGGATGGGTCAAAATGCCCCTGGGCCTGGCATCCTTCAGACGGACTCCCAGTTCATCGAAGGTGAATGAATCGTAGACCGGACAGAACAGGATGCCCATGCGCGCGCAGGCCAGGATGCAAAAGTAGATCTCGGGGCAGGGGGGCAGAAAAATAAAAAAACGGTCTCCGGTGTCAAAGCCGTATCGGGCCAGGAGATTGGCCCACTGGTTGGACTTTTCCTTCAGATCAAGATAGGTGAATTCTTCAACATGCCCGGCCTTTTCAAAGATCAGCGCTGTCTTTCCCTGCCTTTGGGGGTCAGAGGCCCACCGGTCGATGGCCTCGTGAACGATATTGATCTTCCCTGTTTCGTGCCAGGAGAATGCCTTTTCCATCTCAGACCATTCAAAGCCCTCACAGGTTTCATCATAGCTCCCCATATTGGCATCCGGGTTTTCCGCGTCTATTCTCGCCTTGATCATGAAACCTTCCTTTCCAGGATTTCCGTTTACCAGACCCCGTAATGTCCGTGAATGCCGTGTGCCTTTTCTATGAGGCCCTTGCAGAGGCGGGTCTCCTCAACGACCGGCCATTCCCCTGCCTGCTCCAGGGTCAAGGCCTCCAGGGTTTCCTTTACACAAAGGGCCAGGGCACGGGGATTGTAGCCCCCTTCCAAGACGAAGAGCATCGGCGGTCCGTCCACCTCCGCCCTGAGGTTCATGAGAAGACGGGTCAGCCAACCGAAGGGTTGCTCCGATAGACCGGACCTGCCGATGGGATCATCCTTATGGGTGTCAAATCCGGCCGCTACCAGGACCAACTGGGGGCGATAGGCCCGCATGATCGGCCCGATAATTTCCCGGTAGAGGTGAAAAAATTCTCCGTCGTCCATGGTCCTTGGTATGGGGATGTTGACGGTATACCCTTCTCCCTCGCCTCTGCCGGCCTCTCCCCAATCACCTGAAAAGGGATAGAGCATCATGTCATGGGAGGAAAAATAGAGGACGCCTTTTTCTTCATAGAAGAGATCATTCAGTCCGTTCCCATGGTGGATGTCCCAGTCTATGATCAAGATGCGCTTGAGGCCATAGCGCTTGGCCGCATATCGGGCGGTAATGCCGATATTGTTGAAGATGCAGAACCCCCCAGCCCGGTCATGAAGGGCGTGATGTCCCGGGGGTCGCACCAATGCAAAACACGCATCACAGGCACCTGAAACCAGGTTCTCAAGGGCCTTGAGACACCCTCCAACCGCCAGCCATGCGGACACATAAGTCCCTGCGCTGGCAGGGGTGTCCGGCGCAAGAGTCGTAAACCCATGGTCGGCTGTCTTCAGTACCTTTTCAATATAGGCGGGCGTATGGACCAGTTCCAGCTGTTCCAGGGTGGCGGATTCCGGATCAATAGGGAAGAGGGCGGCGGGGAAATCGTTATCCAGCATCCGATGGATGGCTTTGAGCCGGTTGGGGTGTTCGGGATGGGTATGTCCCGGCATGTGCTCAAGATATCTCTCGTCTCTTACAATACCTGTCTTAAGTGCCATCATCAGAACCACACCGATATTTCATCAACCGTTCGGAAGGGGATTCATAGGCCTCACAGAATGAAAAATTAAATTTCCTGTACAACCTGATGGCCCTGAAGTTGTAAGCATCTACGGTCAACCAGACCGTTTTGAGGCCAAGTTTCTCGGCCCATTGCAAGGCCGTTTGTGTCAGTTTTGTACCAATGCCCTTTCCCCGATCGGGCCGATTGACGAAGATCAGGTACTCGGCATCCTTCTTTTCAAAATCGGGCAGCAAGACCACGTGACCGATGACCCTTTCCCGCCGCCATGCCAGGACGTTTTCTCCGTCCCTGATAAGCATCCCGACCCATTTTTCAAGGGTGCCGAATTCCTTCGGAGGCATCCCCTGAAACCTGCCCTTCGGCGCAAAAAGGTCATACATATCCAGCAGGCATTGAAAATCCCCGGGCCTGTAAGGCCTTACTTGGAAGGGATGTCCTTTTTCGTCTGCACCGGTCATGGCGTATTGCCCTGAAGAGCTGAGTGTGTCTTACTTTTTTTCTGATCAACACCCCTTAATACGCACCGCGTCCTTTGACCAGGGTCTCGACCACCTCCGGATCGGCTATGGTGGAGATATCGCCCAACTCGTCCGCCTTTCCGGCCGCTATTTTCTGGAGAATGCGTCTCATGATCTTCCCGCTCCTGGTCTTTGGAAGGCCGTCCGCCCACTGGAGGACGTCAATGGTGGCGATGGGGCCGATTTCCGTACGAACGAGTTTGATCAATTCCCCTTTCAGATCATCGGATTTATTGACGCCCGTATTGAGCGTTACAAAGGCATAGATCCCCTGGCCCTTGACCGGATGGGGATAGCCGACCACTGCAGCTTCTGCCACCTTGTCGTGAAGAACAAGAGCCGACTCCACCTCCGCCGTGCCCAGGCGGTGACCCGAGACGTTGATCACATCATCGATTCTGCCGATGATCCAGTAATAACCGTCCTCATCCCTTTTGGCCCCGTCACCGGAAAAATACATCCCCGGCACCTGCCTGAAATAGGTATCCATGAAACGCTCGTGGTTTCCATAGATCGTCCGGGCCATGCCCGGCCAGGGTTTCCGGATGCACAACACACCTTCCTGGTCGGGGTACTTTGCCTCTTCTCCCGTATCGTCCAGGATCACGGGGTCGACTCCGAAAAAGGGAAAAGAGCAGGAACCCGGTTTGATGGGGGCAACACCCGGGAGCGGGGTGAGCATGTGTCCCCCTGTCTCCGTCTGCCACCACGTGTCCATGATGGGGCACCAGTCTCTCCCCACATGGTGGTAATACCATCTCCATGCCTCGGGATTGATGGGTTCGCCCACACTCCCCAGGAGTTTGAGGGACGAAATATCGTGCCTCTTAACGTATTCCTCTCCTTCCTTGGCCAGGGAACGGATCACGGTGGGAGCGGTGTAGAATTTATTTACCTTGTACCGGTCCACGATGGCCCAGTAGCGCCCGTAGTCGGGGTACGAAGGAACCCCTTCGAACAGGACGCTGGTCAAACCGTTGATCAAGGGGCCATAGACGCCATAGGTATGCCCTGTGACCCACCCGATATCCGCCGTGCACCACATGATCTCATCGTCCTTAAGATCAAACACCAGGCGGGTGGTCATGGCAGCGTAGAGGAGGTAGCCCCCGTGGGTATGCACGAGGCCCTTTGGTTTTCCCGTGCTGCCACTGGTATAGAGGATAAAAAGGGGATCTTCCGCATCCATGGGTTCAGGCGGGACATAGGATGGGAGATCCGGGTCGGTCACGGCTTCGTGCCACCGGATTTCGCGCTCCGTCTTCAGGGCCTGCCTCTCTCCCGTCCGGTCATAGACAATGACCGTGTCCACATCGGGGCATTTCTTCACGGCCTTGTCCACGGTATCCTTGAGAGGGATCACCTTGCCCGCGCGAAATCCGCCGTTCACCGTGATCACCGTCCGGGCTTCGCAGTCCTGTATCCTGTTTGCCAGGGCCTCGGCGCTGAACCCGCCGAAGACGATGCTGTGTATGGCTCCGATCCTTGCGCACGCCAGCATGGCCACGGGGAGTTCAACAATCATGGGCATATAGATGACGACACGATCTCCCTTCCCCACCCCCCTTGATTTCAGGACCGCCGCCATTTTATTGACCCGGACGTAGAGGTCACCATAGGTCACGGTCTCTGTCTCTTCCGGGTTATCGCCTTCCCAGTAGTAGGCCACCTTGTCTTTCAGGGCCTCCTGGTGCCTGTCGAGGCAGTTGTAGCACGCGTTCAGAACGCCCCCGCCGAACCATTTAATCTTCGCTTGGTCAAAATCGTATCGCAGGACAAAATCCCACTTTTTTCCCCACGACAAATACTTCTCGGCCTCTTGGGCCCAGAATGCTTCGGGATCTTCGATGGAGCGCCGGTAGAGTTCATCATATTGCTTCCGGCTGCTGATGTAAGCCGTCTTTTGGAACTCCTCAAGGTGGGCACTATACGATTTCCGTTCATCCGCCATTTGACTCCTCCTTTGATCTTTGGCAGTAAAGCCGGCTCCGTGTAAAACAGGCTCCTTATCAAATCTCTGTTACATCTTGAAACAACTCCGCGGTCCAATCAAGAAAAAACAGTCTGGTTCATCCAATGATAGAATCGTAAAAAGTCCGTCCGTGGACTTTTTCCTGACGGAAACCGAAAAGTGCGATTTTCGGTTTCCTTACAAATCAACGGGTTACAAAACAACCCATTGATTTGCGTGCCCGTCCATGGGCACGATGATGACTTTTGCAAAGTCGTCATCCAATGGAAGCGTACTTTTGCGTTCGCAATGTTGCTAGGGAATCCTTGGGCAGGAAACGCCTCCGCCTTTGGCTACCCATTTTTTGTCTCGTCAGCAAAATGGATCAAGCCGACCGTAAGGAGCGGGATGAGGGCAATCGTGCTCAGGACGGTGGGAAGGGAGTAGATATCCGCCAGCTTGCCCGTTATGGGCGCCATCATGCCCCCGGTCCCGAAGGCCAGGCCCATCATGAGACTCGCCACCATGGATTTTCCTTTCGGTGCCAGGGTCTGGGCCATGGCCACTCCCAGCGGCAAGGTGGCCATGATAAAGAAGCCGGCCAGGAAGACAGCGACGTACAGCCAGATCCCCGAGAGATGGAGCATCAGCATGAGGCTCGGGGTTGCCAGGCCGTGGGCAACATAGAAAATGGGCTTATAACCGATCACATCCGAATAATGGCCGGCCAGGAGACCGCTGACTGCACCGCCCACAACAAGGAGTGAGATGGCCCCGCCGATGGTGACGAGGGAGTAGCCTTGCTTTGCATAAAGGATCGGCAGGAAGGTGAAGAAGGACTGGCCCACAAAGGAGCGCAGGGTCATGACCACCCAGATGAGCAGGATCGATTTCCAGACCGGTCCGAGCACTTCCCGGAGTGATCCCAGAAAACCCCGGCCCTTGAGGCCTTCACTGACGGGAATGGGGACGGAAACAAAAAGAAAAATCATCGCGGCGAGGCCTATTGCCATAGTGTAGGGCATGGCCGTGAGGCCGAAGGCACCGACAAAAGAGGTAATGAAAAGGGGGCCGACAGCGAAGGAGAGGGTGCCGCCCAGCCCGAAAATGGACATGGAGAGCCCTAAGTGAGGGCCCGAATAGGAGGAGACCATGCCGGCACAGGTGGGATGGAACATGGATGAGCCGATGGAACCCAGCGAAGTGAAAAGGATCAGGAAAAGGAAAGAGGGGGCCACGCCCACGAGGGGAATGAAGAGGATGGACATGAGTGGGCCGCCAAGGACAAAAAAACGCGTCTGGTAGTGGTCCGCGATATAGCCTGCGGAAGGCTGGACTACGAACGCCAGAAATCGGGTGATCCCGGTGATAATACCAACCTGGGTCAGGGTGAGCGCAAATTTATCCACAAAGAGCGGGAGCAGCGGTGTGACAAAGGATTGGTAAAGGTCTCCTATGAAATGGACCAGGGACAGGGAGATGATGATCCTGGTGTCCGCCTTCGTTTCCGTGGCCATCGATGTTTCCATACCCTTTATACCCGCCCCGCTCCTCTTCTCGCCGCTCCCTCGTTTAGACAGGGCTTCTCAGCAAGGCCTGAAATCCTCATCGGGCGATTTTTCCGGTGGATCATAACAGCTTCAACCTATGCTGGCAACGATAGAAAAAAGGATTTTCCCTGAGGCATTTCTTTTCGAGGAAACAGTTGCCCTACTAAGTGGTAAGTTTTCTATAGATTTCTGGGATTCTCAGTGGAAGTTTCGAGAGGTCGTTGATGAAGATATATCGACCGGGACCGTACATGTGCCTGATATAGCTGTGTTCCGCCTTGTCGATGGTGATGCAGAATGGATGAATCCCGGCGCTCCTCGCCTCGAGAAGGGCCTGCCTGGTGTCCTCTATGGCGTAATCGCCCTTGTAACCGTCGTAATCATCGGGCTTTCCGTCGGAGAGGGTGATGAGGAGTTTCGTCCGGGCCTCGACGCCTTGAAGGAGCGTTGAAACGTGGCGGATGGGCGGTCCCATTCGCGTCCACTCCCTGGCCCTGACCCCGGCGATCCGTCTCCTGATCCTGTCATCATAAACCTCCTCGAAACCCTTCACCCGGTAGAGTTCGCAGCGCTTTCGCGTCTGCCCAGAAAAGCCGTACACGGCGATTCTGTCTCCCAGAATTCCCAGGGCATCGCACAGGATCAGGAGGGCCGTCCTTTCCATTTCATTGATCCAGCCGCTCGTTGAACCGCTCAAATCCACCAGAAAAACACTCGCGATATTGCGATTATCTCGCCTCAAACGGGTAAAGACCCTCTCGGAGGGGTGGCGGCCGGCCCGCCAGTCTGAAAAGGACGCCACCACCGTGTCCAGGTCTATGTCATCCCCTTCCTTCTGGCGTTTCAGCATCCGCTGCTCCAGCCGGATTCTCTCAAACTGCCGCCTGATCAGCTGAATCATGCCATGGTATCGTGCGTAGGTTTCTTCTACAAATCCTGTATTCTCCTCGATGGATTCCATCTCCCTCAGGAGAACCCAGTTCTTTCGATAGCCCTGCCTTCGGTAATCCCATTCATGGAGCACATGCACGTCCTCTGCTTGTGGGGAGAGGAAATAGCCCGTGCCCTCAGGCACCTTGCACAGCGATCGGAAATGGTGCCCGGACATCTCGTCTGCCACCGCAAGATACGAAGTGGGGATGGATCCAAGGTCCTCGTAGATCTCCCGGATGATGGATTCCATGGCCGGAGGAATGGGGAAAGCCCGGTCGTTGATCAAGAGGTGATCCGGCAGGCCCTGGAGCGCCGATAAATCACCGGCCTGGCCCGTCTTCTTTTTCTTGAGGGTTTCGATCGTGACGGTTTCGCAATCTTCCAGGTCCGCTACAAGTTTTCCCAGTTCCCGGCGGAATTCCCCCCGTGTTGACTCCCTTCTGAGCCTTCTGGCCCTCTCCGCCTCCTCGGGACGGAGTTCTCCTGCATACAAAAGAGGCTTGACGCCTTCATACCTTCCGGGAAGGGTCTCGAAAGCCCCGTAAACCTCCGCTGTCAATTGAGCCAGTTCCTCAACCTCTCCACCCTTTTCCAATAGCTCCCTGAGCCCGTTTTGAAGCAAGCCAGAAGGGTTCCCCGGCCGCTCTGGATGGGGCACGCCTTCGGAATATTCCAGCCACCACCTGGCCGTTTTGTCCATGGCAAGCGTCTTCGCGGCTTTTCCTGTGGCGGAGGCCAGATCGCTAAGAATTTCTTTCTTCAATCCCGCCATTTCCCTGTGGAGACCCGGCAGGTCCCTGCGCAGCCTGGATTCTATCCTGGCAGTGTCAAGGAGGGTGTAGATATCCCTGGCCAGGAGAGGATCCGGAAAAAGGTGAAAGAAGCGGGAGAGATCCGATAGAAGTGTGGTTTCCGTATCGATGCCGTAGCGTTCCCCGACGGTCCGGACAAGGGTCTCTATCCGGGCCCATGGAAGCAGGTAGGACCCCAGGTGCACCTGGTAGAAGAGGTGCGTGGCCATGAGCTTGTAGAGACGAAAATTCCCCTTCCGGTCCTGCAGTCGGTTGATGCGGGTGGGGAGGTAGATAACCGTTGTGTCCGTATGGACGTCCTCCCCCGCCTCCAGCAGGAGTTTCTTTTTTCCGAGCCCGTCGACGTAATGTTGCATGACCCCGCGGACTTCACTGAAGGTGGTGCCCCGTCGCAGGTATCCTCTCGTTTCAGGCTTGTCCTCCATCCCCGAAATGAGGGCCAGGGCCGGGGTCAATCCTTCGGCATCGTAGACGTCGAGAAGCGAAAGGACCCATTGATTCATCTCCTTTTCGTCAAAAAGGCGGGCGATCTTGCCGGATTTCATCAAGAATCTCAATCCCAGCTCCGGCTGGATCCCGGCGAGGGTTTCCGTGTGCCGCCGGACCTCTGATTTCAAAGAATCGGGAAATTCAAAAAGCTGGCGATCCAGTCCCATCTCCTTCAGGTCTTCCCTGAAATAGAGACCCGTGCTCGCGTAAAGGGGAGAGGGGAAGAGGTCGAGGATCCCCCTTTCCTGATGTTCGTTTCTTTCCATACCGTTCATTGCCATGCTGTCTGAGAGATCAGAAGACGGAGCTTACCATCTCCCCAAGTGAGGCCTGCATCTCCTCGTCATCGCTCAGGGTCTGGATGACCGTCGCCCTGCAGGCCTCAGAAGGTTCAATCCCTGAATGAATCAATTTACCCGCGTGGATCAGGAGCCTGGTGCTCGCCCCTTCCTCCAGCCCCCTTTCCCTGAGATGGCGCGTCATCTTACCCAGTTGGACGAGCCTCCGGGCCAGGGTCAGCGGCGCTTCAGATTCCTGCGCCACGATCCGCGCCTCTTTGTCGGGGTCGGGATAATCGAAGGCAATGGACACGAAACGCTGTTTCGTGCTCGGTTTCAGGTCTTTCATGACGTTCTGATAGCCCGGGTTGAATGAGATGACCAGCATGAATTCAGGGGGCGCCAGGAGCATTTCCCCCAGTTTTTCAATGGGGAGGGTTCTCCTTTCGTCCGCCAGCGGATGGATGACCACCGTGGTGTCCTTTCTGGCCTCCACGATCTCGTCGAGATAGCAGATGCCGCCGATCCTGACCGCATGGGTGAGAGGCCCGTCCGACCACACCGTGTCGTGCCCCTTGATCAGGTATCGCCCCACGAGGTCCCCCGAGGTGAGATCGTCGTGGCAGGCCACTGTCACCAGGGGTCGACGCAGGCGCCAGGCCATGTGCTCGATGAACCGGGTCTTGCCGCATCCGGTCGGGCCTTTCAGGAGGACCGGCAGTCGTTTTTCATGGGCGGCCAGGAAAAGTTCAATTTCGTTTGAAGCGGGGAGGTAGAAGGGCTCTTCATCCAAAGAAAAAGACCCTTTTCCAACCACACAGCGATTTTCCATCTTTCTGTTCTCCATTACCCTGGATTTTCCATTTGAAAACTTCTTTTAATAAAATAAGGGGGAAATTCCCAATGGCAAGGCGGGAAAGACTTGACTTTTTCGCCCTTTTTGGTTTCCTTTTATTGATGGAATCGCAAAAAGTCCGTTCCTGGACTTTTTGCTAACGAAAATCGAAAAGTGTGATTTGCGTGCCCGTCCTTGGGCACGACGATGACTTTTTGTGAAGTCATCTTGACTGTATCCACTGAAAATGGACCCGCCGGGCTTTGTGGTGGGCTTGCCCTTCTATTCTCAGGTTGAAAGCCATGACGGACATCCATAAGCTCCCCCTTGATCCGGCTCCATTCCTGGTGGAAAACCTGGACCTTCTCCCTAAGGGCCGGGTTCTCGATGTGGCCATGGGAAACGGTCGGAATGCGATCTTTCTGGCCCAAAACGGCTTCCAGGTTGAAGGGATTGATATCTCGAGGGAAGCGGTCGGGATGGCCCTGAAGTGTGCCCAGGAGAGCGGCGTCGAGATCTCTGCCGGGATAGCGGACCTCGAAGACGACTTCAAGATTGCAGGGGAACCATACGACGTTATCATCTGTTTCAACTACCTGCATCGTCCCCTCATCCCCGCCCTGAAAAATGGCCTTCGCGGGGACGGTATGATCGTCTATGAGACCTATATCGTGGACCAGGCCCGATTCGGCAAGCCGAGGAATCCGGCCCACCTCCTCGGGCACAACGAACTTCTGGATCTGTTCCGGGAGTTTCGGTGCCTCCGATATCATGAGGGAACTGTCGAGAACCGCAAGGCCGTGGCGGGCATCATCGCGCAGAAGACATCAGCATGAAAAGGGACTCCAGCCATTTCCAATGCGAGGGCTACCGGCCCTTCAAACCGTTTGAGATCTCCAACATCCCCCTTGAAGGGACCCACCTGGTAGAGGCCAATGCGGGCACCGGCAAGACCTATGCCCTTTCGGGGCTTTTCCTGCGGTTGATTCTCGATGAGGGCCTTTCCCCGGCTGAAATCCTTGTGGTGACCTACACCCGTGCAGCCACCCAGGAACTTCGCGAACGGATCCGTAAGATGATTCGTGATGCTTTGGCCTCAATTTCCAGGGATCTTCCGGTGGATCCCTCTCTTGAACGACTCATGGCACGTCAGCGGAACAAGGACAGTTCCCTCAACGCCCTGTCTAAGGCCCTCAGAGAGCTTGACGAGGCTGCGATCTTCACCATCCACGGATTCTGTCAGCGCCTGCTCCAGGAAAACGCCTTTGAAACAGGCTCTCTCTTCGACGTGGAGTTGATCACCGATGAGCAATCCTTGCACCGGGAAATCGTGGAAGATTTCTGGCGGAATCATGTCTACAGGGCAGAACCCGAATTCGTTCACTACCTTTTTGAAAAAAAGATCCTCCCGGAAAAGATGTTAAAGACCCTGGGATCCGCCCTGAAGCACCCCCATATATGTGTTGTTCCCAAGATCACAGACCCGCGGCTCAATACCCTGGACGACTATCGCAAGACGCTCGGCGCCCTCAAAGAGATGTGGCCGGACACAAAGGAAGCGGTCAGGATGCTGCTCATGGACACGGGAATCAAGGGGCATGCCTATGGGGTCGCCACGTCCCGCAACGGAACGGTTCCAGGAAGGCAGCTGAAAATCAACGCCTTGATTGCCGGCATGGATCAATTTCTTGCCCTGGAACGTCCCCTATTCCCGCCTTTCAGCGACATTGAAAAATTCAGTGCCGGGAAACTGGCCGACTCTATGAAAAAGGGATTTCTTCCTCCTGAACATGCGGTTTTCGATCTGTGCCACAGGTTTCTGGTGCAAAAAAATGCCCTCCTGAAAGAAATGGATCAATACCTCATCTCTCTCAAGAACCGCCTTTTTCAATACGGACTGTCCGAGCGTTCCGACCGGAAAGCCCGGCTGAATGTCAGGGCCTATGACGACCTCCTTACGGACACCCTTTCCGCTCTGGAGGGCCAGGGAAAAGAGGCCTTTATGCGGGCCGCTCGATCCATGTACAGGGCAGCGCTCATAGACGAGTTTCAGGACACGGACACGGTTCAGTACCGGATTTTTGCTACCCTTTTCGGGACCGGCAAAACGTCCCTCTTTTTTATCGGGGACCCCAAGCAGGCCATCTACGGATTCCGGGGTGCGGATGTTGTCACCTACCTGAAGGCTTCTGACGCGGTTTCAGAAAGACATACGCTGCTCAAAAACTGGCGTTCGGAACCGGGACTCGTAAAGGCTGTGAATACTGTTTTTTCCCGAATCGAATCGCCTTTTGTCCACCCCGGGATTGCCTACTCCCCTTCAGAGATCCATGATAACGGCGAATCCCCATTGCTTCGAGTGGAAGGGGATACGGCCGCTCAACTGAGGTTGTGGCTTGTCCAAACCCCCGAGGGAGAAGATAGTTCAACACCGCTCCCCAAGAACAGGGCGTGGCCCGTCATACTTGGATCGCTTGCGACCGAGACGGCACGGCTGATTACGCTGGGGAGGGAGGGAAAGGCCTTTGTGGGGGACGAACCCCTGTCTGAGAAACACATCGCCGTCCTGGTACGAAAGAACAGGGAAGCGCGCTGGGTCCAGGACGCCCTGGCAAGAATCAAGGTCCAGAGCGTCCTCTTCAACGCCGGCGACCTTTTTGAAACACGGGAGGCCCTGGAGATTGAACGCATTCTTCAGGGCGTGGCCGAACCAAACCGGTCAGGTGGAATCCGTGCGGCCCTTGCAACAGACATCATGGGGCTGAACGGCGAGAACATTCATGGACTGTCAAAGGACGAGGATGCCTGGTATGAATGGATTTATGCCTTCCGGGAATACCACCGAATCTGGGAGGAGAGGGGATTTACTTCCATGTTCAGGAGGTTGATGGCCCGGGAAAAGATCCGGTCACGATTGTTGGCCTTTCCCGACGGTGAGCGAAGGCTGACCAACCTGCTCCATCTGGGAGAAGTGCTCCAGCGAGCCGCACTGGACGGTGACCTGGGCATTAATGCCCTGGTCAAATGGCTTTCGCGTCGTTTGGAAGCACCGACTCGGGAAGGCGAGGAGCACCTCCTGCGGCTTGAAAGCGACGAAGCGGCCGTAAAGATCGTCACCGTTCACAAGAGCAAGGGGTTGGAGTACCCGGTGGTCTTCTGTCCATTTCTCTGGGATGGAAGATGGGCCGGTGAAAAGGAGGTCATGTATCACGATCCCGACCGGGACTTGAAACTGACTCTGGATCTGGGTTCCGAGGCCTTCAAGAGCCATGAAGCCCTGGCGCGGGAAGAAGCGCTTGCGGAAAACCTGCGGTTGCTCTACGTGGCCATGACCAGGGCCAAGCATCGCTGTTACGTGGCCTGGGGCCGGATCAAGGACGCCGAAACCTCGAGTCTTGCCTATGTCCTTCATTCCCGTGATCCCGGGCATGGCAGTCATATCGTTGAGAGGACAGCCGAGGCCTTCCGTTCCCTTTCTCATGAGGGGCTTATCGCCGATTTGAAGAAGCTGGAGCAGGAATCGGGAGGGTCCATTGAGGTATCGCCCCTCTCTGCAGATCACAGATCTATTCAAGAAAAAATCCTGGAAAAGTCGGAAACGCTTCAGTGCCGGACTTTTTCAGGAAGAATTGCCAGGGATTGGAAGATCACGAGTTTTTCATCTCTGACCTCCCGGAGGGATAGCGGCGTGGACCTTCCGGATCATGATGGACTTCCCGCGGATGAAGGACCTTCGAAAAGGGATAGGGAAGAAACGGCCGGAGAACCGGTCTCAGGCATATTCGCCTTTCCGAAAGGCGCCAAGGCCGGCACTTGTCTCCACGATATCCTGGAGAGGTTGGACTTCAGGGAAAAACAGTCCGCGTTCATTCGCGAACTGGTCACGGCAAGACTCCTTGCCCATGGCTTTGAATCCCATTGGAATGAGACCATTGGAGAAATGCTCAAAAAGGTCCTTTCGGCCTCCCTCGATCCCGGTGATCCGGGTCTCAAGCTCCTGGAGATCGATCAACAGGACCGCTTGACGGAACTGGAATTTCTTTTTCCCCTGAAAAGGATCGCCGCGGGCGAACTGAAGAGACTCTTTTCGGCGCACGGCGGACCCGAGCTGCCCCATGATCTCCCGGAAGCCCTTGGCCGACTCCAATTTTCCCCACAGAGAGGTTTCATGAAGGGCTTTATGGACCTGGTTTTCCGTTGGAACGGGCGTTTCTACCTGGTGGATTGGAAATCAAATTTTCTGGGGGACCGGGTGGCCGATTACGGCCCAATTGGGCTGGAAAAGGCCATGATGGAGGGACAGTATTTTCTCCAGTACCATCTTTATACCCTGGCCCTGGACCGGTATTTGAGGGTGCGGCTCCCTGAATACCGGTATGAGGATCACTTCGGCGGGGCCTACTACATATTTCTTCGGGGGGTCGAACCCGGCAGGGGGCCGGAGTTCGGCATCTTTCGGGACCGACCATCCCCCGGTCTCATCGATGCCATGAGAAAGGCCTTGATTGCTTCGTAAGAACTCATCAAGAATAAGGACTTGCCAGGCGGCACTATATGACATTGAACCTGCACGATACAGGGCTTTTTTCGGAGATCGACCTTCAGTTTGCCGGGTTTCTGGCTAGGATTTCGAACCGTACGGATCCTGCGCTCCTCCTCGCGGCGGCCCTGGTTAGCCGGGCCACCGGGGATGGGAATGTCTGTCTTGATCTCTCGACCCCGGCAGGTCAGCCTTTGGGGGAAGAAAACGGTCCCCCGAGCCTCATCACCTGCCCCGATCGATCCGAATGGGTGGCCGGGCTTCGGAAATGGGACGTGGTGGGAAACCCCGGCGACGAAACCCCTCTCATTCTGGACCGGAGCGACCGTCTCTATCTCTTCCGCTACTGGGAATACGAACACCTGCTGGCCCGGAAAATAGAGGAGTGGTCTACCCTTGGCATCCTGCCCATTGATGAGGACCGCCTCAGGAAGGACTTCTCGGCTCTCTTCAAGATGGAAGAGACAAGTGGACCCGATTGGCAGCAGGTGGCGGCAGTTGCCGCTTTGACCAGGCCCTTTTGCATCATCTCCGGCGGGCCGGGCACGGGCAAGAGCACGGTAGTGGGAAAGATACTGGCGCTTCTTTTTCAGAGACACATGGAAAAACCACCCAAGATCGCCCTTGCCGCGCCTACCGGAAAGGCAGCTCAGAGACTCGGGGAGGCCATCCGACTGGCATCCGAGAACCTCCCCCTGGATGGAGCCGTTCGTCAAAGAATTCCCATGGATGCTTCCACCCTGCACAGGCTCCTGGGAACCCTTTCGGGGTCGCCCTATTTTCGACATAACGCTGGAAATCCTTTGGGGGTTGACGTCGTGATCGTAGACGAGGCCTCCATGGTGGATCTGCCACTCATGTCTAAACTGGTGCAGGCACTCCCTGTCCACGGCAGGCTGATCCTCCTTGGGGACCAGGACCAGCTCGCCTCGGTTGAGTCAGGGGCCGTCCTGGGTGACCTGTGCGACCGCGGCAGGTATCACGGACATTCCGCACCATTCTGCACCCGTTGCGAGACACTGACGGGTCAAGTCATTCCCCAGGAAGCCGGCCTTGCTATTCAGGACTCTCTGGTCCGGCTCGAAACGAATTATCGTTTCGGGAGCAAAAGCGGCATCGGGGTCCTGAGCAAGGCTATCAACCTGGGAGACGGTGAGGGGTCCCTGAGCATCTTAAAGGAAGGTCGTCATTCCGACATCCGGTGGGTGAGGCTGCCTGAGCTGCCCGATCTTGCCCGGACCATGAGAAAAACGATCTTGTCCGGCTTCGGGCCTTACCTGAAAGCAGAGAATCCTGAAGAGGCCTTTCCCCGCTTCGAGGCCTTCCAGGTCCTCTGCGCCCTGAGGAAAGGCCCTTTCGGGGTTGTGGCCGTGAATCGCCTCGTTGAACAGATCCTGACAGAGGAACATCTGATCCGTCCGGAAGGCCCATGGTACGCGGGCAGGCCCATCATGATCACACGGAACGATTACAACCTCGGGCTTTTCAACGGCGATGTGGGCCTGATCCTTCCGGACCCGGAATCCGGGGGCGATCTCCGTGCCTTTTTTGTCCTGCCGGATGGCACTCCGCGGAAAATGCACCCCCTGAGTCTACCGGAACACGAGACCGTATTTGCCATGACGGTCCACAAGGCCCAGGGTTCGGAATTCGAGAACGTGCTGCTCCTCCTTCCCGATCGACTCTCTCCTGTTCTGAGCCGGGAGCTGATCTATACGGGCCTGACACGCGCCAGAAAGAGAATAGAGGTGTGGGGGCGTGAAGAGGTCTTTGTGGAAGGAGTGAAGCGGCGCATTGAACGCTCATCGGGTCTCAGGGAGGCCCTCTGGGAAAAATAGCAAAACTTTCAAGAGATTATGATTATTTTCTTAACATTAGCATGTATTTTGTGATATAGGCTCAAAGCATACCGCGTTGGCGACCAAGTCTCTCTTTTCTTCCCACCTCTAGCCGAGAAAGGAGGTCCCCCATGTCACGCAAACCCTGGGAAAGCCCCAAATGGCCCGAAAATGTCCCCCACGAGATCACGGGGTATGAAAAACCACTCTTTTCACTCCTTGATGACACTGCCCGCGAATTTCCAGATGCAACCTATACCATATTTGCCGATGCCTCGAGGACCTTCGCCCAGGTCAAGGACACGGCGGACCGGATCGCCAATTTTCTTGCCTCCAGGGGGATCCAAAAAGGGGACAAGGTGGCTATTTTCCTGCCCAATCTTCCCCACTACCCGGAGATCTTCTTCGGCATCCTGAAGGCGGGGGGGGTATGCGTTACCTGCAACCCTCTTTACAAACCCTCCGAACTCAACTACCAGCTCAAGGACTCCGGCGCCAGGGCCGTCTTTGTCATGGACCATCCGGAATTCTACCCCACGGCTGTCGAAGCCGCAAAGGGTTCTGAGGTAGAGACGGTGGTGATCTGCAACGTGAAATCCTACCTCCCCTGGCTCAAGGGAACACTCGGGTCGCTCCTTGGGAAGATTCCCAAGGCCGATCATCACGAGCCCGGACACACTATGTACGATGACGCGGTGAAATCGGCACGACCCGAACCGCCGAAATTTGAGGTGGATCCTGTGAAGGATGTCGCCAACATTCTCTATACGGGGGGCACGACCGGCGTCCCCAAGGGGGCCTGCCTCAGTCACGCCAACCTGGTCTCCAACGTGATGACCGTGCAGGAATGGGTGTGGATAGAACCGGAACCGGGGAAACCCAAGGTCCAAATTGCCAGAGGGGGCGAGCAGACCTACCTGGGGGTACTGCCCTGGTACCACAGCTTCGGCCTGACGCTGGCCATGCTGTGGAGCTGCTACAACGGTTCCAAGCTGGTCTGTATCCCTGACCCGCGGGCGGGCAATCCCCCTTTTACCGAGGTCCTGAAGGCCGTCCAAAAGTACAAAGTAAACGTCATGGCTGCCGTGCCCACCATCTACTCGGCCTTCGTGAACCATCCCCTGCTGGACCGTTTTGACCTGTCTTCAATGACGGGCTGTGGATCAGGGGCCGCCCCACTTCCCCTGGAGGTGATCAGGCAGTTTGAAGACAAGACCGGTTGTGTTATTTTTGAAGGGTATGGTATGACCGAGACATCCCCGATTATCACGCTGAACCCCACGAATAACGAGCAGCGGAAGGTAGGCTCCGTTGGGCTCCCCTTCCCCAGTACAGACATCAAGATCGTGGATCTGGATACGGGGCTTCAGGAACTGCCTGACGGCGAGGATGGCGAGATTGGCGCATCCGGCCCCCAGATCATGCTCGGATACTGGAACAAGCCCGAGGCCGACGAGGCCATGTTCCGGGAAATCGACGGAAAGCGGTACCTGCTCACGGGTGATATCGGTCATTTCGACGAGGAGGGGTTTCTTCTCATCACGGACCGGAAGAAGGACCTCATCCTGGTGGGCGGCTTCAATGCCTACCCGAAGGAGATCGAAGAGGTGCTTTTCACCCACCCGAAGGTGGCCCTTGCGGCGGTGGTTGGATTGCCCGATGAAAGGACCGGCGAGTCCGTGAAGGCCTTCATCCAGCTCAAGCCCGGGGTTGAGGCCACTGAAGAAGAATTTCTGGCCTTCTGCAAGGAAAACATGGCCGGATACAAACGGCCCAAGGCGATCGAATTTCGGGACGAACTCCCCACGTCCGTGGTGGGCAAGGTCCTGCGCAGAGTTCTTCGGGACGAGGAAAGGGCGAAGCACAAAGCCTCATGACGCCCGAAAACCTCTCCACCCGCAAAGAGGCGGCATCAGACATTCCAGGCCGCCTGAACTGGCCGCCTCTCCTGAGGGGGACACTCATCAGGCGCTACAAGCGCTTTATTGCGGACGTGAAGCTCCGGAACGGTCACGTGGTCGCCGCCCACTGTCCCAATTCCGGGAGCATGGAGGCCTGTTCGGATCCGGGCCGCCCCGTGTATCTCTCCCGTCACCATGATAACCCCAAGCGGCGGCTCAAATACACCTGGGAAATGATTACTATGCCCACCTCCCTGGTGGGTGTCAATACCCTGGTGCCGAACCGGCTGGTGAGGGCCTCCATCCTGGCCGGGAAGGTGGAAGAGCTGACCGGATTTGACCAGGTGCAATCGGAGGTGAATTACGGACGGAATTCCAGGATCGATCTCCTCCTCCAGAAAGAAGAAAACCGTTGCTACGTGGAGGTCAAAAACTGCACCCTGGTCATGGATGGAAAGGCCTGTTTCCCGGATGCCGTCACCGCCAGGGGACTCAAACACCTGGTGGAACTTCAGCACCAGGTGCAGAATGGCGATCGGGGCGTCATGTTTTTCCTGATCCAGCGAATGGACGCGGAAATCTTCAGACCGGCCGATCACATTGATCCTGATTATGGCCGTGAACTCAGGAAGGCCCGGGATAACGGGGTGGAAATCCTGGTCTACGACGTTCGCCTGGACCTCAAAGGGATTGAACTGAACCGCGGACTGCCCTGGGAAATGTAACAAGAGAGGGATTTCTTTAAAGCCATGCTGTTCACGCGCAATCAGCCCATCAAGCAGGCCTTAAAACGATACCATCTGGACGAGCGCATACTGACATTGCTCCTTGCCGCATTCATCGGCTTCTTGAGCGGATACGGGGCCGTCCTTTTCCGCCTTCTGATCAAAGGCACTCAGTACGTCTTCTACGGATATACCGGTGATATCCTCTCCTTTTCTCATACGCTCCCTTTGTATATTATCGTTGGAATTCCGTCCCTCGGGGGGCTCATGGTCGGTCTGATCGTAACCTTTGCGGCCAACGAGGCCAAGGGACACGGTGTGCCGGAAGTCATGGAAGCGGTGGCCTTGCGAAACGGCCTGATCCGGAAGCGGGTGGCCGCGGCCAAGATCCTGGCCTCCGCCATCTGTATCGGATCGGGTGGGTCTGTGGGACGGGAAGGTCCCATTGTCCAGATCGGAGCCTCCCTTGGTTCCACTGTGTCACAGCTATTCAATGTTGCACGGGCGAACCAGAAGACCATGGTGGGGTGCGGAGCCGCCGCCGGTATTGCGGCTACCTTCAACGCCCCCATTGCTGGGGTTCTGTTTGCCCTGGAAATCCTCCTGGGTGACTTCGGAATCGCCTCCTTTTCTCCGGTGGTTCTGTCTTCCGTGACGGCCACCACCATTTCCCGACACTACTTCGGAGATTTTCCCGCATTTACCATCCCCGCCTACCAACTCAAGACCTTGTGGGAATTTGCCATCTATCCATTCCTGGGTCTGTTTGCAGGCCTGGTGGCCATTTTCTTCATCATCACCCTCTACAAGAGCGAAGACCTCTTCGACAACCTCGCCATTCCCCAGTGGCTCAAACCGGCCCTGGGAGGTCTCCTGTTGGGCCTTATACTAATTAAATTTCCCCACGTCTTCGGCGTGGGTTACGGCGCCATAAACGAGGCCCTCTTCAACAGGCTGTCCGGCGTTTTCCTGATCTCACTGGTATTCCTAAAAATTGCCGCCACATCCATTACCCTGGGAGCCGGAGGATCAGGGGGCATCTTCGCGCCGTCCCTTTTTGTCGGGGCCATGGCGGGGGGCTTTTTCGGGTGGGTGGTAAACCTCCTTTTTCCCGCTCTGACCGCTTCTCCGGCTGCCTATGCCCTCGTGGGAATGGGTGCGGTGGTGGCCGGAACCACCCATGCCCCCATCACCGCCATTATCATCATCTTCGAGATGAGCGGAAACTACAAGATCATCCTCCCCATGATGATCACCTGCATCCTGAGTACGATGCTGGCCTCATCCCTGAAAAAAGGATCCATTTACACCATCAAATTGCTGCGGAGAGGTGTGGAAATTTCGGGCGGCATGGAGCAGAATCTCCTGAGGTCCATGGAGGTTGGGCAATTCATGATGAAGGATCCGCCCACGGTCCCGGAGGGGATGCCGTTGCTGGACCTGATAAGGGCCTTCAAAACGGAAGATGTCTCATACCTTCACGTGGTGGACGGGAATGGGGACCTGGCGGGAATCATCTCATTCAGGGACATCCGGCCCCTCTTCCAGGAAGAAGAGCTGCACTTGCTTGTTGTGGCAAAGGACGTGGCGACCACGGACCTGAAGACGGTGAGGGCCCATGACAGCATCCTCAAAGCGCTCCAGACCATGGGCGACATCGGCATCTCGCAGCTCCCCGTGGTGGGCGGGGAAGATGGGAAGAAGGTTATCGGCACCCTCAGGGACAAGGATGTCATAGCGGCCTACGACAAGGCCATCATTCGTCATGAGATCGAGACCGGCTGAACCGCCGAAAATCACCCTCTTTTTCCTCCCACCCCAATCCATCCTTGACATGCGCTAAGCGGTATAGTTTGCTTGACAGCATGAAATTCATCGCCGACCTCCACATCCACTCCCGCTTTTCAAGGGCGACCTCAAAAAGTCTCGATCCTGAGCTCCTCTCCTTCTGGGCCAGGAAAAAGGGACTTGCCGTGATCGGCACGGGGGATTTCACGCATCCCGCCTGGACTTCGGAACTCAGGGAAAAGCTTGTGGAGGCGGAAGACGGGCTTTTCCGGTTGTCTCCGGAGCTTGAAACGGAAATCGAAAAAGAGGTCCCTCACAGTTGTCCCGGCCCCACACGCTTCGTCCTCACAGGAGAGATCAGCTGCATCTACAAGAAAAACGGCAGGACCAGGAAGGTGCATCACCTCATCCTCATGCCCGACATGCCGGCGGTGGAGCGATTCCAGAAGCGGCTGGATCGGATCGGGAACATCACTTCGGACGGGAGGCCCATTCTGGGGCTGGATTCCCACGACCTCCTGGAAATCACGCTGGAGGCGAGTGAAAGGGCCTTTTTCATCCCGGCCCACGTCTGGACCCCATGGTTTTCGCTCTTCGGATCGAAATCCGGCTTCGACACCATCGAGGAATGCTTCGAGGACCTCACTCCTCACATCCATTGCCTTGAAACCGGCCTTTCCTCCGACCCTGCCATGAACCGGCTCGTCTCGGCCCTGGACAGATACCTCCTGGTCTCCAATTCCGACGCCCACTCCGCCTCCAAACTGGGTCGTGAGGCCAACCTCTTTGACACGGAGCTGGATTATCCCCACATGGTCGGGGCCATGAAAGGGAAAAAGGGTTTCTCGGGAACCATCGAGTTCTACCCGGAGGAAGGCAAGTACCACCTGGACGGGCACCGCAAGTGCCAGGTAAGGTGTGAGCCGCCGGAGACACGGGAGAGAGAGGGAATGTGCCCGGTATGCGGCAAGCCCATGACCGTGGGGGTCCTGAATCGCGTGTATGCACTGGCCGACCGGCAAAAGCCCGCCCTCACCAGGGAAGTTCACAGCCTGATTCCTTTGACGGAGGTCCTCTCGGAGCTTTTGGATTGCGGCCCTGCCACGAAAAAGGTCGCTTTCCAATACGATAACCTGCTCCGTGACCTGGGTCCGGAACTCGAAATCCTGATGGAGGTTTCCCTGAGCGAGATAGAAAAATCGGGTGGTCCTCTGCTTGCCGAGGCCGTCACGAGGATGAGAAAGGGCAAGGTGATCCGGGATGGCGGTTACGACGGCGAATTCGGCTGCATCCACCTCTTTTCGCCCACGGAAAAAGATACCCTTGCAGGCCAGCTTGCCCTCTTTCGGGCTCCCCCCGGGAAGGCCGCCACAAGACCCGAATCCCCTCCAACGGTTCAAAAGAGAACCCGAATCAGGGAGGATGAAGGCGCCACTCCCAAGGCCCCTTCCCCAAAGACCGACCCCATCCTGGGGCCTCTGAACGATGCACAGAGGAGCGCCCTCCTTCATCAAGGAGGGCACTTGCTGGTGGTTGCCGGCCCCGGCACCGGAAAGACCATGACCCTGACCCACCGCATGGCCCACATGATCCGCACGGGACAGGCCGGGGCGGAAGAGATCCTGGGCTTGACCTTCACGCGCAAGGCTGCACGGGAAATGGAGCAAAGAATCGTCTCCCTCCTGCAGGGCAATGGGGACTCTATCCCCAGAATCACCACCTTTCACGGCTTTTGTCTGGAGGTTCTGAGGGAGGAAGGGGAAAGAATCGGGCTTCCCAGGGACTTTTCCCTCTGCGGAGAGGGGGACAGGGAGGCCATTATTGAGGAGATTGTCTCTGGAACAGGGGTCAGAAAAATCAATGTGAGGACATTGCTAAAGCGCCTCCCCGCCCTGAAATGGAGCACACTTTCTGATGGGAAAGAGAGCACTGAGGAACCTGAACTTTCCACGACTTTTCGCGCCTATCAAAAGAGGTTGTCCGAACTCAGGATGGTGGACCTGGATGACCTGGAGGTGGAAACCCTAAGGCTTTTTGAACGGTATCAGACGACGGCAGGGAAATTCGCAGAGGCGTATCCTGAGATCTTTGTGGACGAATATCAGGACACCAACCGGGTCCAGGTGAACCTGCTCAAGGCCCTTGTGGGGTCCGGCAGCGCCAGACTTTTTGCTATTGGGGATCCCGACCAGGCGGTCTACGGCTTTCGCGGGGCCGAGGTTGAACACTTCTTCCACTTTGGAGATGATTTTCCGGGGACCAAGGTAATAACCCTCACCAGGAATTACCGCTCCGGCAGTTCCATACTGCGAGGGGCGGCGGCCGTGATGGAAAAAGAAAAATCCCTGGAAGCCGCTTCAGGAGAAAAGGGCCGCATATCCATTGCCTCATGCCGCTCGGAAAAAGAAGAGGCGGAAATGATCGTCGCCACCATCGAGAGGCTTTTCGGGGGGACCACCCACTTCTCCCTCGACAGCGGCCGTGTGGCCTCCCACGAGGATGGCATATCGGTGGGATTCGGCGATATCGGAATCCTCTACCGTCTCAATGTCCAGGGGGACGCCATCGAAGAGGCCCTGAACCGGGCCGGTATCCCGCTGGTCCGCTCCGGGGAAAAGCCGCTGATCGAAACACCCCTGGTCAAACTCGTCTGGCGCTTCCTTCAAACGGTCCAGTACCCTGCGACACCTTTCTATGCGAATGCGTATGCCCGGATACTTGATGAGATGGAACTGGGGAGGCCGGATAACGGCGGGACACTAGATCTGAGAGGCAATCTGCCCGGACTCATTGAGAAGGTTGTGAGCATCCACGATCTCGAAAGCGAGAATGGGGAGGAGCCGGAAGCCTATGGCCGCCTCCTGGAACGGGCGGAACATTTTGAAGGGAATCTCGCCTCGTTCCTGGATTCCCTGGCCCTCGAACGGGGTATCGATCATGGCTGTCTTACGGGTGACAGGGTGGTCCTCATGTCCCTCCACGCGTCAAAGGGCCTGGAGTGGCCGGTCGTCTTCATAACCGGGTGCGAGGAAAAGCTCATCCCCTGCTCCCTCTTCGGGGACCGGGACGATGCAGAGGAAAGGAGGCTCTTCTACGTGGGCATGACACGGACACGCTCCAGGCTGATCCTTTCTCATGTCCGTCGGAGGTCCCTCAACGGCCGGGTCCTGGAAATGGCCCCCTCCCCCTTTCTTGAAACGCTCCCCTCCGACCTCTGCCTGCCCCTGGAACGGGGCAACTGGAAATCCAAGGCCAGGCCCCATCAACAGCTCAAGCTCTTTTAGCCCGGAATTCCATCAGCAGGCCGGGATCGGCCCATCAACCCTAATGTGGATGAGCTGTTGAAATTCCCGAAAATGCAATCGTTATCGACGGAGCGGGTGCATACTTCATGCCCGGCCTGGCCGACATGCATATGCACCCCAGAGCTGATTGGGTGACCGATTATTCCGTTTCCCCGTTGAATCTTTATCTTGCCAATGGAGTAACGACCATACGCTGTTTCGGTCCAAGAGGAGGATCTGGAAAGTATGTCCTCCGATGGCGGGATGAAATAGATGAAGGAAAACGCATTGGCCCAACCATCTACAGCTGTGGCCCAATACTTTATGGTCCTGCTAAAGATCCTCAAGGAGTTGTCCGTGAGCAAAAGGCGCAAGGTTTCGATTTTGTCAAGCTGTATTCATTCGTGTGGAAAGGTGAATTTCACGAGGCAATAACTACAGCAAAGAAATTAGATATGTACACAGCTGGTCATATATGGAATTATTTGGATTCTCTTAGCAATCCTATTGGGAATGTTTGCTAATAGAATTGGTAATAGAAGTTCAAGGCAATCGGTAAACAGTCCACCTACCTTTTTTTTTGACAGAGGCATTATAGGATGTCCCCATATCCCACTTAACCCACCACTATCGGTGGAATCGTGAAAAGACCGTCCGTGGACTTTTTGCGAAGTCGTCAATATTGTCCTTGACATCCTTTTTTGGCGAAAATACAATTTTTATCAATATGATATTGAAAACTTGCAAATCGAAAATTACCTGTAATTGATAAGGAGCCGCTTATGCAGAAACCGAGCAAGTCCGCAGAAAAGCTGAACGCGATGATAAAAAAAGCGATAGATGACCACCAGTTGAGCCAAACTGAACGGGCAAGGATCATGATGATCGCGGATGAAGACGGGGTGATAGACCCTCAGGAGAGAAGGCTCCTGGCACAACTTCAAAATCTGATTGAAGACGGGAGCGTGAAGGTTATTCCGGGTTAAAACCCAATTAGGCGCGCTCCGCAATCCGAAAAGGCCCTCCCGGGTGATAGTGAAATGCAGCTGGCCGCCTGTGCCGGCTTGTTCCATCAGTGCATCATGAAAAAGGCACAAAATCCTAGACCTCCCACTTTTCGCGGCCTGTGTTATTGAAGAAAGATTTGGACAGGATTGCAAAATCTCGTAGAAAGAACCTTTAGGTGTGGCCGTATCTGTCAAAACCATTCTGTGGCAAGACGCCGGTAAGAAACAAAGAACCGGCTGATCATCAGGTCTCCGAATCCACGTCCCGACCGGCCCCAACAGTCAACAGCAGACTTGACCCCTCACACCAAGAATGATTAATTACGGATTTACAAAAGAAATTGATGCCTCGTTTGAAGAAACATTGGAAAAAACTACAAACGAATTGAAAAAGGAGGGTTTTGGATTCTAACAGAAATTAACGTGGCGGAAAAATTCAAAGAAAAACTCGGTATTGACTTTAAGAAATACATAATATTGGGCGCGTGTAACCCGCCAAGTGCCCACGAAGCGATTCTTATTGAGGAAAATATTGGATTGATGTTTCCCTGCAATGTTGTGATTTACGAAAGGCGGAATAAAACCGTCGTTTCAATTATTAAACCAAAAGTGGCTGTGAAAATGATCGGCAATGTTGAGTTAGAGCAAATTGCCTCTACAATCGAAAAAAAGTTGAAGAAAGTTTTTGATTCAATAATTTAGGGAGATAAGGGAGAAGCGAAGATGAAGAATGTTGAAATGACCGTTGAGGGAAATATCCTGAAAATCAAAGTGGACCTCTCCAAGGAGTTTGGTCCATCTTCTTCGGGCAAAACCATTATCATTGCCTCGACAGAGGGAAATGTGAGTATCCCGGGTGCGGAAGAAAAAAAGATAGGCCTGAACGTTTACCGGAAGAAGTGAATAGCCATGACCGCCTGTAGAAGGAGGTTGCGGTGACACCAGCCCGGATTCCTCACCAGTAATCTGCTGTGACGCGGGAGAGGCCCATGCCCCCTGCGTTGCGCGTGATAATAGAAGCTTCATGCCAAGACCGGTCTAATGCAGCCCACCAGGCTGTTAATCCGACTCTGTTTCCAGGTGTATTTCTATCTCATTCCATCTTGCCCAGGAGCTCCATGACTTCTTGATAGGCCTTCAAATCCTTCAGCCACGCTTCGGGGATCGCGTCCATGCCCAGGTGGGCGCCCAGGATCATGCCCATCATCAACCCTCTGCCGGCGGAATCTCCCCCTGCCATGGCATTTTCAATGAGACCGGCTCTCAAATCGTTTTCATATTTTCCTATCAGGTGGATGACGGACGGGAAGGCAGCCTCCACCTCGCACATCTGTCCAAAATCCAGGGTGGCCTGTCGGGTGTCCATCCCGATGCTCTCAAGACCGTCCTCGATCCATCTCTCATAGGGCTCTTTTTGGAAACCCTCCGCCATGGTGCTGCGGATGGCGGAAGTGGGTGCTTCACCACCCAACACCTTGAAGGCCACCCTTCCAAAGAACTCGGCGCACTCGATAACCAATTCGGTGTTGTGCGTAAAGGCCGTCTGTGCGCGCGCGCTCGCAATGAGTTCGTTCAGATCGTTCCGGTAGCGATAGACGATCGGTGCGATGCGGGCGGCACCGGCCAGGTCAAGGGACGGGGAACCGGCAGATCGGACATCTTTCCCCTCGGAAATATTTTGGAGGGTCCCCTTGATTGCCTCATCAAAATAACCGTCGTAGGATGCGAAGAGGGACTGCCAGGCCTTGGCGAAGTGTTCCAGGTCAAAGCCTTTTTTCTCGGAAGTGGATCTGAGCAGCACCAGCGCCTGATCGCCGTAATGGGTAAACTCCCCCAGGTCCTTCGTGGGATGATAGGTGGGTTTTTCGGGTTTCATGTAGGTCTCCACGCGTCCCCACTTTTTGTCGATGACATGCGTATTGTATATCCAGTGGACACCCAGGGCCAGGGCATCACCCACGAATGATGCCAGCACCATTGCCTTGGCTTTTTCGTTCATCAGGGTTTCTCCTTTCACACAAAATTTGGTTATTGCTTTTCAGTTTATGGAAATAAAGTAACAAATAGGGACAAAACAAGGCAAACGCTTTCTGAAAGATTGGGAACAATGGACAGTTGGATTTGAATAAGTTAGTATAAAAATAATGAGAGGCAAAATCAGGCATTCAATAGAGCAAGCAAGGGGAGGGAATGGATGATGAAAGCGATTCGCGTCGGTGAATTCGGCGACCCGGAGACCATGGAACTGGAAGAGATCCCTGATCTCATGCCGGGCCCGGGTGAAGTCGTGGTCCGGGTGCACGCGGCCGGTGTCAACCCGGTGGATACCTATATCCGGTCGGGAACCTATCACATCAAGCCGGTCCTGCCCTACACGCCGGGGATGGATGGTGCGGGTATCGTCGAATCCGTGGGCGAACAGGTGGATGGCCTGGCTGCAGGTGATCGTGTCTACGTGAGCGGATCCCTCACCGGGACCTACGCGGAACAGGCCCAGTGCACGGCGAACCGGGTGCATCCCCTGCCTGATCATGTTTCTTTCGCCCAGGGTGCCGCGCTCAACGTCCCCTATACGGCCGCATGCTACGCCCTCTTCCATCGTGCCGGGGCATTGCCCGGAGAAACGGTGCTTATCAATGGCGCCACCGGGGGCGTGGGTCTTGCCGGGGTCCAGTTTGCCGTGGCTTCCGGTATGACCGTGATTGGGACAGGAGGGACCGAAAGAGGAAGGGAACTGGTGCTCGAACAGGGCGCGAAACATGTCTTTGACCACCACGATCCGGACTATCAAAGAAAAATCTTGGATCTCACGGGCGGGAGAGGCGTCGATGTAATCTTGGAGATGCTCGCCAACGTCAACCTGGGCGAAGACCTTAAGATGCTGGCCCGTGACGGGCGGGTAGTCGTCATCGGCAGCCGGGGACCCGTGGAGATCAACCCCCGTGACGCGCTGGTACGAAACGCGGCTATCCTGGGCATGCTGGTGATGAACGCCTCCGACAATGAGCGGTCAAAAATCCATGCCGCCATCCACGAAGGGCTCAAAATCGGCGCACTGCGTCCCGTGGTGGGAAAGGAACTGCCCCTCGCCGAGGCCCCGGGGGCCCACCGCTCCGTCATGGAACCGGGCACGTTCGGGAAGATCGTGCTTATCACTTAGGGAATGTCATACGCTTAATACCGCGGTGGCATTTTTTCCATTATGCCGCCTTTCGCTCCGTCAAATCTCAACAGCCATGGATACGGCCTAAAGCGTGAATAAAATTAGTGCAGCAGTATCACGGTACTGTGGAAAGCCATCTAAAACGCCATCCCTACACTGAAGTGAAGGACAAACGAATCTTCACCGCGTTCAGAATCCCGATCCGGGTTGAACGCGAAATCCAGTCGAGCCGATCCTATTGGCAGGAGGTATTGAAACCCGAAACCGACCCCGGGGCGGAAATCCTTGAAATAGTCACTGAAGGTGTCTGAAAGGATATCCGAGCGACGGTCGTAGGCCGGTTTGCCGAGTTCCTGTCGTGAGCGGTTGGGGGCAACGTTGCCGTAGTCGAAAAACAACGTGCCCACAAAATTCCCCACGAGCCGCTGGCGCAGCTCAATGTTGAAGACGTTGAACGCCAGCCCGCCGACGGGACTACCGGAAGCATCCTTGGGCCCCAACTCGAATTCCTTGAAGCTGCGGACCGTGTTTTCCCCGCCGTTGAAAAAGCGCTCGGCCAGGGGCACGAAAACCTGCCCAGATCCCGGTAAAATGAGTCCTGTGCTATACCGGACACCCAGTATGGTATTCTTTGCCAATCGGAAGAAGTGACGGGTGCCCCCAGTCAGGCGTGTGAAAGCGACATTTCCTCCCAGTGCCGAATCGGCGTGCTCGGCTGAAATGAAGCTCCGCAGCCCCGACGTTGGAAAGAACAGGTCATCCCGGTTATCATAGGTGATCTGCGCTTTGACGCTGCCCAGGTTGTAGTGGTCGTCGGATACCTCCGATGGATCCGTGCCCGAGAGCCTTGTGATCCGGAAGCCGTAGCCGCCCGTCGCCATGAGCTGGTCGGTGAGGCTTTTGGTAAAGAGCAGGGAAACCCCATAATCGGTCCTGGTAAAGGAGGGTTCCTCCCTGCGGTGGTAATAAACCGGCATGGTCGCCGTGATGTCTTTTCCAACAAACGAACGGTCTGTCAGACTGACATTGGCCGCCCTGTCCTTGATGGAACCCTTGATCTCGGACCCGAATACGATCCCTCTGCCGAAGAGGTTCTTCTCCTTGAAACCGACCTTGCAGCGTAAGCTTTCGTAGGACCCCCAGCCGGGTTCAACGGACACCTCCTTGGCCATGGACTCCGTGACCGTGACCTGTAAAATCCGTCTGTCCCCCACATCGGTCTTGGCCAAATCGAGATTAACCCTGGAGAAAAGGCCGGTCTTGTAAAGTTCCCTGAAGCTCTCCTGAATTTTCGCGGCATCGTAGCGATCCCCAGGGCGCAGCCGCAAGTGCTCTTTGATGAAGGATGTGCGGGTGCGCTCGTTGCCTCTGACCTTAACGCCGGAAATGGTGACCAGCGGGCCGCTGCTGATGGTCACAAGGAGGGTCGTGTCTCCCCGGGGGCCGGGCCCCCTTACCTCGACCTCTACCCGGACGTCCGGATACCCGAGGTTGCCGTAGGTGTCCAGGACACGGCTCCGAAGGCCCTGTTTGCGGCGGGGAAAGTAGGATTTCCCTATGAGCTCGCTGCGCGCTGCACGCAAAGCCTTTTCGGCGCCGGGGGGGATATCACCTGCAAAGGTGACCTCCTGAATGAGGTATCGCGTTCCCTCATGGATGGGGACCGTGATGGTGACCCGGGCCCTGTCCGGGGAAAATTCAGTTTGAGGTTTTCCAACGACCACATCCATATAGCCATGCTCCCGATAGAAATCCCGAATTCTGGATAGGCTGCTATCGACCTCCGAGCGAACGAAAAACAGCTCCCCCCGGCCGAGGAGGCCCATGGTCCTCTGTTCGAAAAATGGTTCCAGTTCACGAGACTTGAATGCCGAATTTCCCCGGAATCGAATTTCTCCAATCCGCACTCGAGGACCCTCGGTGATGATAAAGGTTGCGGTCGGTTTGTCCGCGACCCGTTCGATGCGATAATCCACCGAAGCAAAGGCGTAGCCCGCTTTGTGGTAGGCCAGTTCCATCTGAAACGCGGCGTCATCGGCGTCGGCCCGCCGTCCTCCGTCGGTTTTGAAAGCGGCCAGTTCTCTGTCCGAGGCCTTCCTCAGATCCGCAGAGGAGATGGATGTGTTGCCTTCAAAGCGGATCGCCGAAACCACATTCTCCTGCCCGGCCGGTGGGGGTTTCGTGGGCCGAGTGCCCGCGGGCAGAGCCCAAACGGGCATCAGGACGATCAGAAGGACGGCTGCGGTTTTCAGGGTGAGGGTACGTGTCTGCATTGAAGGGTCCTATTTAAATCGGAACACGAGTTTGATGCCTGTGTTGTAGCTGTCGAAGACGTCCTTTTCTCCCACGAGATAGAGGGTGTCGTTGTGCCATATCACCCCTCTGGCCAGACGAAACTGGGCATCGATGGTTTCCTCGCCGGCCCGTGTAACCCCACGGCCGATATCCACATCCAACCGGTTGAGCACACTCTCTTTGGAGTCGACATCCTTTTGCTGTAACCAGCGGTCCAGAAAATCCCTCCCGAGATATACGGCGATGTTCATGCCCGCACCTTCTCTGGGCGAACGCCCGCCCACGGATTTCGGCGGCTGTCCCGTGAGCATGAGGAGGAGGAGGTCGTTGTTGGATAACGGCGGATTGGATGTCAGGGTCACCACAGGGTTGTCCAAAGGCCCCTTGATGAGCACGCTGATGTTGTATCCGAGCAGGGTTGAGGTGCCACTCATGTCGAGCTCCGGTCGATCCGGGGCGTTCTCGAGGAAGCGGATCACGCCCGATTCGATTGTGAGCCGTCCGGCGGGCAGGCGAATTCCGGTCGGGTCCACATAGACCACACCTTTAAGCACAGGGGTCTCGCCTGAACCCCGGAGGGACAAATCCGGCCGCAACGCCCCGCGGGCCAAATTGTTTTGGATAATAAACGGATTTTTCGACGTGAGCCGGACGTTGAATTGCATGGCCTTGAAGGGAGCCTCTGTCAGGGAGAAAAGACGAAAACCGCTGGCGCTCTTGGATCTTCCCAATCCTTTCAGGGGTGCCATGAGGTCCAGATTCTTCACGATTCGGCCGTCGGTGAGGGCCACCGTGCCGCTTGTTTCAAGTCGTGAAAGGGGGCCATGCACGGAGAGATCTGTATCTGCCCGTATCTTCAGCTCCTCATCGCGGTAAAGAAGCAGGTTTTCACCCTGGAGCCGGAGATCCACCTCTGCGCGCCCCCGGGCATCCCTTTGCACATGACCGGAAACTCGAAAGGGGGCGCCGCCCAACTCGCCTGTCATGGATTGCACCCAGATGCCGTGCAAGGTGGCTTGGCATTCGATGTTCAATGCGGAGAGCGGAGGAACAGCCATTGCCGAAGCCAGTTCTCCGTCGGTCAGCCGAATGTCGGCTTTAAGGTCCGGCTCCAACACAGGGCCCTGAATGCGGATTCGGGCCTCCAGGCGGCCGGCGGTCCGCCGGACACCCTCAATGCCTCTCGCCAACCAGCGCACATCGGGAAGGGTCAGATGGCCCTCCAGCGCCACTTCTCCTGCCAGCCCGGGGTGGTCCACCAGCCTCGGCAGGGAGGGCAGCCCGGACCATTGCCCCTTTCCCTCCAGGGTAAGGCCGGAGGAATGTGCCCGGAGGGTACGAAGCACCATCAGGCCGTCCTGAATGGTCACCTCCCCGCTGAGCTCCAGGGGGCCGGGAGGCAGCGGCCAGATCTTTTCGGACAGTTCAATGCCCCTCCCCTGAAATCGGAAAGAGCCGGCGGGCCTCTCCCATGTCCCGGCCATTTCCAGCTCCCCGGTTACCTGCCCTGCAGCAACAATCTCCCGAGGCATCAAAAAACGGAGTGTTCTCAGATCCATCACATCGGCCCTGGCGCGTATCTCCAGATTTCCGGAAGCAAAAAGGGTTTTTCCAAAAAGGTCCAGGGGCAGCGTTCCCTCGGCGGTGAAGTTCTGACCTTCTTTACTCCTCCAGTCAAACTGCCGAATGAGAAGGTCGTCCCTTTCATAGGACACATCGAATTGCCCGGAGAGTGAAACGGGAAAGGCCGTCCCACCCAGACGTTCCACGCGACCGGCGGCTTGAATCACGGGCTGCGCCATGGTCCCCCTCAGGCGAATGCGAGCCTGGAGTCCTTCAAATTCGACCTTGTTACCCACCCATGCCTCCAGCCACCCCTTGCCCGTCAGTCCGGCCACCTCGAGTGTGAGGTCCGAAGCGCCCCGGGGGCTGTAAACACCCTCCAGCCGCACAGTGCCCATTGTCCCTTCCAGCACGACACCCTGGATGGTTACGGCCCCTTTCCTTGAGAGCCGGACCCGTCCACCTTTTCTCATGCTCAGCGATGTACCATTCCGAGCGAGGGAGAGCGCTGCCAGATCCACATCCCAAAAAGCGTCTTCAGGACCCCGTTTTACGGTCGCCGTGCCTTGGAGTGTGGTTCCGTTGGACCATTGGACTCCCTCCACCTGGATCTCCATTTTTCGCCCGGAACTGCGGGCCTCCACATGTCCGCTCTCCAGATGGACCCCCTGGTAGTGAAAACCGCCCACGGACAGGTCGAGGCGGCCCTCCGGCTCCCTCACAGGGCCGGACGCAATCAGCTTGGCCTTGATCCTTCCGCTCGCGCTCGATCGCTCGGGAAGGAGACCCTCGGTGTAGGCGTTTAGATCGTCCAACGAAAGGTACAATTCCGTCGGCCCCAGCTCCTCGGACGATAGATCATACGACCCTTGGAGCGTCAGCCTGTCGTCTCCGAAGCGAATCTCCAGGGACGCCGCCTCCAGCCTGTTTCCCTCCTTGGAGAGGTGGGCCATGAGCCGCCCTCCCCTCCGTTTCCCCATGCCGATGTTTGTCCCCTTGAGGGAGCCGGTCCCGTCGGGGCTCGCCACAAGACCATGCAAGGCCAGCGTGCCTTCCAATTCTCCTTTGAAGACCGGCCGCGTTCGATCCCCGGCAAGAAGCCGAGGGAGAAACTCATGGGTAATTGCAGCCAGATCCCGGATGGAAAAATCCAGCCGGACCCCTTCAAGGCGCCCATCTCCGAGGTGAAGGATACCCCGGCCGGCGATTCGATCCCCGCCGCGGGTCACCACAAGGGAGTCGACAAGGACCTCCCGGGCGTCCGCCGCGGCCTGAATGGTGCAATCACCCAGGAGGAGGCCCCGGTAGGAAATGCCGCGCCCATGGAGGTTGACTTTGCCGCTCGGTGCACCGAGCGATCCCCTCACATGGACATCGCCCTTCAGGGATCCTGTCATCGCCGGGAGGCCAAACACACGGGCAACCGAATCAAGGGCCCCCACATCGAGGTCGAGGGCCGCACGAACCGGTGCATCGGACCAGGGTCCCCCTTTTCCCGGAATGGCCAATTCCATATTATCGATGCGGATGGTGCCGTCCCCGATGGACAGGCGCCCTCTGGAGACCGTCAGGACACCGCCCCTTGCGGTACCATCCAACGCAAGTCGGTGGGCGGGGACCCGCGCGAGGTCCAAGGCGATACCCCCTTTCGCGAGCCTGAGCAGGGCGGGAATGTCTCCGGAGGTCAGTGAGACGTGGCCGACCACCGCGTTCGCAATATCCCGGGGGTTTCCTTCCCGTATCACCTGAAACGGAACGGCTGCATCCCTCAGACTGAGCTGCGTCCCTCCGGAGAGGAAATCGAGGGTGTCAACCCTCAGGGTCCCCTGGTGGACCCCGGCACGGAGATGGATATGCTCGATCCGGGCGCCCCGAAATGCCCCATCCGCTATTCGCAACTCAAGATCGGTCGCCAGATCCTGAAAACGCCCCCACGGGAGTTCCAGGTCTGCTTTCAGATCCAGGGCGCCCCGGACCTCGCCGCCCGGAATATGGAAAAGCGTACAGAGAGGGGAGAGTTCCAGATGCTCCGTCTTCAAATGTACATTGAGCGTATCTTCCTTCAAAACCCCTTCGGCCTCGGCCCTTCCCCCGGCCAGGTGAAGATGGACACTGAAGGGAAACGCCTTTCCCTCGCCGCCCAGTCCCAATTGGCCCTGCGCGGACAATCCACCCTTGCCAAGATCCAGGCGGGTGAGGGTCAGTGCCTTGGGCCCGTAGATCATTTCCGCCGCGATGGACGTGGCCCCCTCTTTCAGGGGTGGGTATTTCCATCGACATTCCGGCACCTCCAGAGTGAGAGCGACGGCTGCCCCGTCGCGACGGCGGGTTTCCAGGGCAACACCCTTGAAATCCATCTCGTATCCGGAACCAAGGATGCGGACCGTCGTATCCCGGATACGGATCCGGGGCAAGGACGCCGGAGTGGGAACAAAGCGGGGTTCGTTGGATTTCGCAGATTTGCTCCCCCGGGTCAAATCCACGTCCAAAGCGGCCCCTTCCAGCTGGATAGTGGTCCCGGCCAGGAAGGCCTTGACGCCCCCCGAGAGCGACGCCAGGGAATAGGAAAGATGCAGACGCTTCACGTCTATGGAAACCAGGGGCCCGGTTTCGCTCGGATGGAGGGTGGCGACATCGGTAAGCGTAAGATTGCCTGTGTAGGAACCGCTGATTTCACCGATTCGGAGGCGGATCCCAAACCGGGTCTCGACGGTTTCGGCAAGAAATGCGGCAAGACGGGGTGCGATGACGGTGCCGCGGAACAGGTACAGCGTCAACAGCAGGAACGCGATTAGCAAGAGGATGGCGGATGTCCATGTCAGGACACGTTTCACAATAGACCCTCCCTTGAATACCCTCTTTGATTCGCATCCTTTGTCATGTCAAAAGAATTTCAAAGCCCGTCTTATGGCTCACCCCGTTACACTGAGATGATCTTAACTTTTTCTTCCGCTTGTTTTGCAAGCCGGGGATCATCAGCAAGCGTGATGTCAGCCAGGCCGTTTACCACATCCTGAACGAGTCCCTGTGAACCGAATCCAATAGCCAGGCCCAGGATAAACGCACTGGCAAGGTATGCCTTTAGCGAAACCCCGAACTCACTCAGGATGAGGCCAAGCGCACTGAAATAGATCAAGAAAACGAGGGCACTCGTTGTGAGACTACTGATCGTTCTTGACTTGGAAAGCTTTGCGCTAACCTGCGAGGACATCCACTTATTACTGATTCGACGAACCAAAATAACCATCAAATGTAACGCCACCATGATGGCGGCGATTATGAAGATCCGCAGGGGGGTGCTTAAGGCGTTCATGAGCTTGGATAGGTACACGTACACGGAAAAACCTCTGTTGCACAGCAGGATAAGAAAAGGACCTTTTATCAAGTCATCATCTTTTAATAATTAGAACCGGACTTTTGCATTTTCTGGAAACTTTTTCGGAAACAGAACCAAGAAAGATCTCCTCTAAATTGCTTTTCCCATGAGATCCTATTACGATCACCGAGACATTTTCTTTTTCTTCAGCCTTTAGAATTTCTCTCAGTGGAATCCCTATTTGAATCATTGCTTTTACTTTAAGACCACTTTTCTTCAATTCATTTTCTATGACCTCTACATCCTGTCTTGCATCTTCCATTATCCTTTGCTCTATTTTCATCGAATTCAGAGATGCATACTGCTCGACAGCCTGCATTCCCCGTTGATCGATGACATGCAGGAGGATGACCGTCTCGGATCCGCCTTCTCTCAGTTGCTTGATGTAGGCTATGGCCTTCTTTGAAACATCTGAAAAATCGGTTGGATACAATATCTTCTTGAACATCCCCAGGCTCCTTATCTTTTGAGGGTTGACGTTTACTCCAAGCTTGATGAGACCGTTCCCGTTTTTGAGGTCCTGTTGGCATAGGCATCGATCAGAAATGCGGATCCCACCCCACAACTGATGACGGACCGCATGGCCTTTTCGACCGAAATATCAACATGATGGACATACTGGGCTTTCAGATGGAAGACGCCCCCGGATGTGGGATTCGGTCCCGTCGGGACAAAGACCGTATAACTGCCGTCCGGGTGAGAATCTGTGACAAAAGCCGTCATTAGAGTGTCATTCTCAAAAATCTGAACCAGAGCCACCGAAGAAAAGGGGGTTTTTTTCTTATCGAAAAACGGCATCACAATCTCCTTGATCATGGTATAGCCCGGAAAGACCTTCAAGATATGATTTTCAAGATTTTTCTGAACAAACAGCCCCACCTTGGTCTTTACAACAATGCCCAGAATAAAACAGATTGCCAGGATGATGCATATAACCAAAATGTTGGCCACAAACTCCTGGATCTGCGACTTGACCATTACCAGCTGGGTCAGCGGCCGGATGATCTGAGTGACCAGACCAAATGTCCATTTGAAAACAGAAAGCAAGATGGCCGCCGGCAGGATGACGGCCACGCCGCCAAGAATGGTTGTTTTGATAAAAGTATTGATTTTTTTCATCGGTTTCTACTCCACCTGAAAATGCATGCACACTCAAACCAAATATAGAATACCGTTCCACAAAAATATACAACAAAATGTCAGCAATTTCCGGTTAAGTTATTGCATGTAATCAGTATGTAAATAAAAGTGATCTGCTCTGCGGATAGATCATAACGACTTGAGGCAACCCAGTATTTGGTGCCATCCACGGTATATCCAACCACTCTGAGAGGCTTTTTGGTCTGATTGACCCCGGGTGTGCCCAGTAGAACAATCGCATCATAGAAGATGCTACTGTCCGGGTTGATTTCTTTGGTTTCTATGCAGGTTTTCTTTGTACCGGCTTTGATGCGGCATACAAAATTATTTATGGACGTTATCCACTATCCACGGGCGATCATCGCAACGGCTTGAAAAGATACTCAAGCCCGTTCACCTTTACTTCATAGACGATGTCCAGCATCCGGCCCAGTTCCCCTTCGGGAAAGCCCTTTCTTGCAAACCATATGACATAGGGCTCGGGAAGATCGATGAGCAGACGCCCCTTGTACCTACCAAAGGGCATCCGTATCTTCGCAAGCTTTAATAATACCTCCGGATCCGGTGTTGCGTCTTCCATTATAGTATCCTTATTTCCAGCCTGAAAGGAAGTACCGTTTGTTTTATCGTCTGATTCTCACCCCGTTGACTCGGTTGGTATTGCCTGCTTGAGACACATATATATCTGAATCAACGATGTTTTTCAATTTATTTCGCATTCGGAAAACCTTCAATCGCGGATCATGGGTTTTTTGTAGGACTGCTTTTTTTTCTTGACTCACAAGGGCACATTCTCTATACTTTTTTCCTGAAAAAGCAAGTTCTTATCAGTTCAGTTCAAGTTTTCCATCCGATGCGGAAATCAAGGCAGCATTTGCGAGATACGGAACCATATCTTCCTTATCCATTTAATTCCTCCTTATTCGTTTTATGAATTTATTTGAATCTTCCATACTTGTTATTGTATGGATTTTCAAATTCTCAAAAGACTTCAAATCAGCGCACGCGGTACTGCAACCATTTACAGACAAAATCAAATCGACATCCTCGCTTTCGGCCCCAACAATTTCGATTTTGTCCTTCAGGCTTTGCCTTATATGCTCTACAATAGCGACCCGATCATATTCGGGATTGCAGCCGCCACAGTATTTTATTCCCACGCGCAGTTTCAAAACCTTATGATTCCTTAATCCCACAAAGCTTCCTGGCGGCCCTCTGTTTCTCCTGCATGTTCTCACGGCGCGATATCATAATTCTCTGTGCCTGCGGCGACCCGGCCCCATGCATGGATTCCGTAAGATAGCCTACCGCGGCCGTACCTAATGTGATATTTTCAATCAACCTCAGAATGCGCATGCGGTTTTCCGTTGGGATATCGGAATTGGCCTTCAGGTATTTTTCAAGCCATTTGCCGGTCTCCGGGGACCTCAGGTCCTTGTCGGAGGGCATGGTCACCATCAACCCGCCGGCAATATCCTGTGCAAGCCTCGCAATCTCAAAGGGAAAACGCGTCACGTTATGTTTGTGAACGTTTGCTAATAAGATATTAACATTGTATGTCCCGCTGGGCTCTTTGTGCCCTTCGGAGGCACAGGCGATACAACCGCAATAAAGGGTCTCATTCAAATGGTTCATCTCCACGGTTTTGTCTTTCACATGCGAGGCCTTGGCCACACCGTTGTACTCGGCAACCGTCTGAGCGGCACCGATAAGTACATCTCCGACCCCGACCTTACAAGCATAGCTTTGCCTGTGATAGGCCGCGAAATTCTCAACTAACTGCCCGGCAAAATCGGATTCCTTGTACATGAAAACACGTTCCCATGGGACAAAAACATTATCAAAAACGACAAGGGCCTCATGCCCTCCAAACAACACATTCCCCCTGTCTATGGTATCGCCTTCAAGCTTTCTGGTATCGCAGGATTGGCGTCCCATAATATAAATAATGCCTTCCGCATCACTGGGCAGGGCAAAGGAGATGGCATAATCCTTATCTTCTTCCCTCATCGCGATTGTGGGCATAACGATTACTTCATGGGAATTCACGGCCCCTGTCTGGTGGGCCTTGGCCCCTCTCACCACAATGCCCTGTTTTCTTTCCTCTACCACATGCACGTACTGATCCGGATCAGGCTGCCTATGGGGCGGAAGGCTCCTGTCGCCCTTGGGGTCTGTCATTGCACCGTCGCAGGTCAGGTCATTTTCCTGGACATATTCGAGATATTTCAAAAAACGCCGGTAATATTCCGTCCCGTATTTTTCATCAATGTTGAAGGTAACGATAGATAGCGCGTTAAGGGCATCCATTCCAACACATCTCTGAAAACAGCATCCTGTTTCACGTCCCAGCAACCTACCCATCTTGCTCTTCTTAACCAGATCCCCGATGCTTTGGTGAATATGGGTGAACCGGTTAATCTTTTTGCCCGTAATATGTGACCTCGCAGTCATAATGTCCTCGTGTTCGGGAAGGTGGGCCAATTCGTAGGTTTTGGCAACGGCCTTCATAGAAGGCCGGATGATAGGGTTATCCACCAGGTTTTCAACACGCTTTCCGAACATATGAACCACCATATTCAGGTGCCTCAGGCTTTCCTCATATTGTTCCGCTGTCATCATAGGCATACTTTATCTCCTTTTAATCCTCTGTTGATACCCTATTAAAAGGTCGCTTTTTACCTTTTGGTTCAAATGGCTTTTTCGCCGAACCAGAACATATTGGAATAATAACACATCTGCGCCATTGTCCCAAATCGGTTTCTGTGTATACCGGTACATACTTGCAAAAGAAGTCATCGTCTTGAGGAGCCAAATGAAAGGAAAATCACCGGATCCATCCCAATAGGTTTGATAAATCCACACGTTTCCGATGCCCATAATCCGTACTTTAAGAAGAGGGTCATCTCTCTCTGACTATAGCGAATGCTTGAGTGCATGATTTAATACGCCCATCGTCCACCATGCGCAAAGCGTCAGCTTTCTTACGCTGATCCATGTATATTGGGAACGCAGTCATGTCGAGCTTCTTTTTGGCATAAAAAGTACCGTCTTCAACCCAACATCCAGCAATTGCCCAATTTGGAGAAATGAAACCTACCAGAATAATCCTATTGAAAGCACCCTTGCTGTTGTTCTCGATGTGTGTTTCATCGGTCTAGCCTCCCAGCAATTGGATTTTGATTTCCGCGAACATGGCCATGTGCGATGGCCGGAAGTTGAAGGCCGGAGGTCATCCCAACCATGGCCTTGTTAGCCCTTTCCCTGCCTCCTCCACCGCTGACGATGATTCCGTCTAATCCGACGGAAAGTGAGAAAGAGCCCTTAGCCCCGAGTCTCAATTGCAGCCGACAACTCCGATGGGCTGCCTGATCGTCATGCAGAATTTGTCCGGTAGTTAGGAGGTGGTTGTCTCCCCGAATAGCCGCCTCCCTTCTCCGGAAATATATTCCAGAAAATCAATGGCTTCCTGGACGTCCGCTTTTCCCTCTGAAATCACTTTTCCCATCTCTTTGGTAACAAGTTCGCCGAGGACATTTTTTCTCTCCCGCATGATGGATGCGGCCTTGAGAAGAATTTCTCCCCTTTTGGGAGCGGGCAAGCGTTTCCATTTGGGAAAAGCCTTTTTCGCAGCATCTACTGCCCTGGAAACGTCTGTATGGGTACCTCTTGCGAATTCGCCCAGAATCAACCCAGTCGCAGGGTCTCGCGACTCGAAAGTTCGTCCGCTGGCTGAGTCTGCCCACTCGCCGTTGATATAAAGACCATACCTTTTCATGTTCTCTTTCGTTGCCATCGGTTATTGGTGGGAAGGGGTGATGCTTCCGTTTACCTCAGGCTTCCTCCACAGAAAACATACAGAGAAAATATATGGAATCACTTCATGAAGTTCAGAGTGACCGATTCACCATCCACATTCCGCTTCAGCTTGATACGCATTTCGATACTCCCATCCCTGACACCGACCGCAAAAGGCGTTTCGACTTCATCTCCTTCAAGATGGGTGATGTCTCTCATCACCTCGATGATCTTCGCACCGGTTTCAGTGCCGGGGTCCGGAAGGACTGCCTCCCGATATTCAGCCGTCACGGTTGCCGCGCCTTTCTTTGAATTGAAAAAGGTAATTTTTTTGGCACCCGCATTGATCCCGTGGAGAACGGCAAGTGCCAACCATTTCACTGCGGCCTCGTGTTTGTCGATGTCTTTCTTCAGTAAGGACATCTCCTTGAGAGGATCGGTAGTGGCAAAACAGTCACAAAGCTCCTGGACCTTCAGATGTAAACTCTGTTTGTCCTTCATAGCACCCTCCTCTTTCTGTTTTTGACGGGTCTGATTCCCTGATTCTCAACCGTCACCCGACAGATAGTGAGACGTGGGGAGAGAATCTATTCCACCATTCCTCACCTCCATCGTTTGAGCTCATCAGCTTTTGCTCACGGTCTTATATTTGGCATAAAGATCATGGAGCTTCCTTCTGAGCGCTTTGATTTTCCTGCTGTCTTCGGCGGATGACCAGCTGGGCTCGCTGATTGAAAAAAGGCTGTTGCTCAGTTCATCGATGACATGTTCGGTTGCCTGGCACCACTCAGAGGTGCAGGCATCGGCCATCCCGGCGGCTTCGTCGATGTCCTCTTCCAGCATGTCCAGACCTTTCCCGAGATTGTCCACAAAGACACGCCATCCCTCAACCACTTCTTTCTCGATTCCATCTTTTCTTGGCATTGTCATTTTCCATACCTCCCTTTCTGCTTGCAGTTTTGGATTTTCCTTCTTTCCGAAATTGAAATGTTCTTCTCCATCAAAAATGGGGTACTCAAGGAAAGCCGAGGAGTTTTGGGACGGTGTATTCGCAAGGGGATCACGATCGGGTACCTTTAATGTTTCCTCAATCCTGTTTTTGGCAGTAAGCTCGGAAGTCTCCATGAGTACATGATTCGTATCCGCTTCCCTATATCTAAAAATATAGGCAGGACAAAAGGGTGTGTCAAGATGGAGATACCTCCAAGTCCACCCCCTAAAGAGAAACAATTGAAACCTACTGCGTGCCAGGAACCATTTTTTAACTCGTACACCGCTTTTGCGTTTCAGGCGGCAGATTACCTCCACAACATTATAAAGTTCAGTTTCTCTTGACACACAAGGCCAAATTCCCCATAGTCAAAGCCCGAAAAGGAAGTTTTTGTCATTCTCACCTCACCTGCTGGAGAGCCTTGTCTCCGAGCTGTTTGACGGATTTCATTCAAGAAAGTATACCCCATAGGGGAGGACCTGCCCGTTAAACAATGTACCCGTAATCAGTTCAAATCTTGTCTCGTGTTCAGGCAAAAGGATTGTCTCATCGCTTACATTGATTATGGCCAGCACTTCTTCGCTTTGGAATTTTCTCACGATGGCCACAAGGCGCTTATCTATTTCCAGAACTTTCCTCGTCCCCGCGGGGTGAAAAGCGCGGATCCGTTTCCTTGCATCCAGCAAGCTCAGAAAGGGCTTCATTACCTGGTGTCGCAGCGAGTGTTCATTGGCAAGGGAGGCCATTATGACCTCCAGGGGCAGTCTTTTACGATTGATCATCCGTTTGATTCCCGTCTTCTTTACTCCCTCGTGATCGTTCCTGGAACCCAGGAGGCTGTGGATGTAGATGCCTGGAACCCCCTTCAGGACCAGCATGACGGCCTGGGATGCAATGAATCTTTTGACCGCATAGGGGTCATCTGGTCTGGTGGGGTCGTTAATGGCATCAAAATAGGTGATGTTGAGCTCGTAAGGTACTTTTCTTCCGTCTTTCATTTCGTAAGAAATGAGTCCGTTATGGGCAGTGGTGAGGCGATGCAGATTTTCCAATTCCTCGTCATCAAGAATTCCCCGGGCACCGGGCAATCCGATGCCGTCGTGGGATGCCAGAAAGTCGAAAAAGAGAAGGTCCTGCCGGGTCCTGTTGGTAAGCTCGTTGATATGCGATGCATCTTTCCGGGCGAAGGCATCCAGCACCAGGGGAGGAAGCGAAAATTGATAGACCATATGCGCTTCATCTCCTTCTCCCAAGTACGATATGTTCTCCTTGTAGGGGAAATTGGCTTCAGCCAAAATGAGCGCGTAGGGCGCCACATATTGGAGGATACTCCTGAGGAGCCTTACGATCTGATGTGTCTTTGACAAATTGATGCAGTGGGTATGGGCTTCCTTC
>JBAPTR010000279.1:0-5944 GCA_049282265.1 Desulfatiglandaceae bacterium
GTGGAGGGCATAATAGGCCGTGAGGTAGGCCACAGGAAAGGCTGCCCCGCGTGAGAAGTCCCAATGATCCGGCAGATGCCAAAGCTGTTGGGGGGTGGTATTGATGACGGTGGTGTATGCGCCAAAACGGGTCGCACCGAATACCCTGTCTCCCGGCTGGAAACCGGTCGTCCGGGGCCCGGTTCTCTTGACGATTCCAGCGTATTCCAGGCCGGGGCAGAGGGGATACAATCCCCTTGCGGCGGCATAAAGCCCGAGCCGGACGCTGATATCGGCAAAATTGATGCCGCAGGCCCTCACCTGGACCTGAATCTCTTCCGGGCCGGGATCCTCTAAGGGTGTGCCATCCATCAGCAGCCCACTGTAACCCCCGGGTTTCTTGATCAGGATCCTTTTTCTCCGGGATGACATCTGGCCAAGGCCCTCCTGGTTGTCTTCAATCCGGACGATTGGAATGTGTTCCGCATAAAGGATTTTTAAGGGCTTCCAGCCATCTCTCAAGCAAACCCAGTCGGACAGGATCTTCAATCTCGGGTACGTTCCCCGTGGCAAGGGATGGTATCAGCCAGGCAAGTGAAGCGCGCACATCCCGAACAGTGACAATCCGGCCTTTTTCAGCGAGTGTACGGTCACGATAATCCAGGGTGATCCGGATGAGGGTCTCGAACACTTCTCGGACGGCGGTGGAGGGTTTTTCAGGCCCAGCGACTGCTGACAGCAACAATTTGTGAAGGACCTCTTCTTCCACCCTAAATGGTTCCTCCATCCACAAGCCGGGCAAAATGTTCGAAGGAGCGATCAAAGGTAGCCTCGGCATCCTTGGGAAAACAACAACCGGGCAGTTGCCTCATCTTGAGGTGATAGGGAATACACCGGCAGCAGATCCCCTTCTTCGAGCAGGAGTCATAGGTACAGTTACACCTTTCCAGGTTTTTTTCTTGTTGACATTCCATTGATGAGTCTCCTCAAATATCCAATTGCTGGTTTCACGTTAATAGGGTAAACAGTGCGTTCAGGCAAAGTCTTACACAATCATATCATAACTCAGCCGAATGGTCACACCACTTTTACCTTGACAATCCGTGCCAATTGTAAAAGATAGCACTAACTATCGTTCAAATTGTGAACGCATCAAGCTGGAACATTATTTGATCATGGAAAAAGAGGACCTACATATTCTAAGACTGATGGGCGAAGTCGAGAGGGATGGAAGCCGTAGCCAGAGAGAACTCTCACAACGGCTGAATATTTCCCTCGGACTGGTGAACAGTTTTATGAAGCGACTGATCAGCAAGGGCTATTTCAAAGTAAAGAGCCTGCCCCGCAATCGTCTCAAGTATTTCCTGACCCCTGAAGGTTTCGCCCGAAAGAGCAAACTGACCGTTGAATATCTGAAATATTCCATTCACTTTTACAGGGATGTCAAAGACCTGCTTCTCGAGAAATACGATGTGCTGGAAGGACAGCATGTTAGGTCTATTCTTTTTTTTGGTGCAGGTGAAGTGGCGGAACTGGCCTATCTCTATCTGCAACAGACAGACATTCAACTGGGAGGAGTTGTCGACGATCAGGGCAAAGGACAGCATTTTCTGGGTTTTCCCGTAGAACATCTCCACCGTCTCCGTCTCCCTGACTGGGACCGTATTCTGGTGACCAGGCTCGACGATCCTGAAAGAGACATTCAGGTCCTTATGAAAAATGGCGTCAGTCGTGACAGGATCATTAGCCTATGAACGAGAACAATGCCAAATGGTACGCCATCCATACGCGCAGCCGGTTTGAACAAAAGGTATTTGACGGGTTGAGCGGGAAGGATATCGACGCCTTCTTGCCAAGGGTCCAGACCATGAGCCGACGCAAAGATCGGCGTCAGAAGATCCTCGTTCCCATGATCCCCGGTTATCTTTTTGTTCGGTCAATCCTGACACCCGATGCCTATTACCCTATCATCAAAACAACCGGTGTTGTCCGCATTATTGGTGTCCAGGGAAAACCCGTGCCGGCCAATCAAGATGAAATTGATGCGCTCATGATCCTGGATGGCACGGACCGGACGGTCCAGAATCGGTCCTTCATGCGTAAGGGGGATCGGGTGATGATCATGGAGGGTCCGTTCCAGGGTCTTACGGGCTACTATCTTCATCACAAGGGAAAAGGGAAGAGAGTGGTTATTTCACTGGAACTCCTTCACCGCTCCCTGGAAGTGGAAATAGAAGACTGGGCACTTGAAAAAGTGTCCTGAGGGAACTATGCTGAATCCCTGTTGGAATTGACCTATCATCCTTTCCAAAAACGGGAAAAGCCGCTATATTTGTAGGTATGATTTCAATAAGTTGCAGCCGTTGCCGGCCTGTAACCGAAGGGGCGGAGCTGTAGGTTGTTCTTGCACGGAAACCGAAAATCCCACTTTTTAGTTCCCGTGAGTAAAAAGTCCTGAGGACCGGATTTTTTACGATTCTATCAATGAATTAGGAGAGGAGAAAATATGAAGGTACTCATCACCGGGGGCGCGGGTTTCATCGGATCTCACCTGGCTGAAAAGCTATTGGATCTGGGGCACGAGGTGTTTGCCATTGACAATCTCTGGACCGGCAGGTTGTCCAATATCGATCACATCCAGGATCACGAGCGGTTTCACCTGGTCGTGGACACCATTCTTAACGAATCGGTCATGAATGAACTGGCGTTCAAGGTGGATCATATCTATCACCTGGCTGCAGCAGTGGGCGTGAAAAATATCATGGATCATCCCGTGGAAACCCTGGATATCAACGTGAAGGGGACCGAGGTGGTCTTGAGGCTGGCCAACCGTTTTAAGAAAAAAGTGCTGATCGCATCGACCTCTGAAATTTACGGAAAACACGTGGAGCATGATCTTTCCGAGGATGACAACCGGGTCATGGGAAGCGTGAAAAAGAGGCGATGGGCCTATGCCTGTTCCAAGACCCTGGACGAATTTCTTGCCCTGGCCTATTTTACTGAAAAAAAGCTGCCCATCGTCATTACTCGCCTGTTCAATACGGTCGGACCCCGCCAAACAGGCCAGTACGGGATGGTGCTGCCCAATTTCGTCAAGAGCGCACTCCTGGGAAAGCCCATTACTGTTTTTGGAGACGGTACCCAGAGCAGGAGCTTTACTCACATCAACGATGTGACCGGTGCCCTTATCAAATTGATGGAAGAACCCAAGGCCGAAGGTGATGTGTTCAACGTGGGAAGCGGCCTTGAGATTACCATCAACGATCTGGCCCAGAAGGTCAAGGATATGACGGGGAGTGATTCCGAGATTGAGCATATTCCTTATGAGAAGGCCTATGGGCCTGGTTTTGAGGATATGGAAAGAAGGTGCCCCAAGATAGACAAAATAAGAGAACTCATAGGGTATGAATCCTCTTATGATGTGGATGGGATGATACGCAGCGTTATTGACTATTTCAAAGAGTAGGGATTGGATCAGGCTTAAGGCATAAGGCTGAAGCAATGGGTACACACGTCAGAAAGGCGGGCATAATGCATTTCAAAAAAAATATCCTCTGTATCGGTGCAGGCTACGTGGGTGGACCGACCATGGCCATGATTGCCTTTAAATGCCCTCAGTACAGGGTGACGGTGGTGGACATCAACCCTGAACGAATCAGTCAGTGGAATTCAGACCGGCTTCCCATCTTTGAGCCGGGGCTGGACGAGGTGGTTCAAGCGTGCCGGGGAAGAAATCTGTTTTTCGATACGGACGTGGAGAAGGGCATAAGAGAGGCTGACATTATTTTCGTTAGTGTCAATACCCCCACCAAGACCTTTGGTGCCGGATCCGGTATGGCCGCCGATCTGCAGTACTGGGAAAAGACCGCCCGGCAGATCCGCAATTGCGCTGAATCGCCGAAGATTGTTGTGGAAAAGAGTACCCTGCCGGTCAAGACTTCCCTGGCCATGGAGAGGATCCTGACAAGCGATGGTGATCAGATCTATTTTGATGTGCTCTCGAATCCGGAGTTCCTGGCGGAAGGTACTGCCATCCATGATCTTGAAGAACCGGACAGGGTCCTCATCGGCTCTCATAAAACGGAAAGAGCACTGGAAGCCCGGGAAGCACTGGTCGAGATTTACGCAAATTGGGTACCCAGGGAGAGGATCATCACCACAAACCTCTGGAGCAGTGAGCTTTCCAAGTTGGTGGCCAATGCCTTTCTGGCACAACGGATCTCATCCATCAATGCCATTTCCGCTCTATGCGAGAAGACGGAAGCCGATATATCCGAGGTGGCAAGGGCGATCGGAATGGACAGCCGCGTGGGAGACAAATTCCTGAGGGCCAGCGTGGGCTTCGGGGGGTCCTGCTTCAAAAAGGACATCCTGAACCTGGTCTACCTGTGCCGCTTTTACGGCCTCATCGAAGTGGCCGATTACTGGGAAGGGGTGGTCCGGATCAACGATTACCAGAAGGACCGTTTTGTCCTCAACATGCTCAATGCCATGTTCAATACCCTGGCCGGAAAGAAGATATGCCTGTTTGGCTTTGCCTTCAAGGCCAATACGGGTGATACCAGGGAGAGCCCGGGAATTTTCATCGCAAGGGAACTGGCGGAAGAAAGGGCCGAACTGGCCATCACCGATCCCAAAGCGCTGGACAATGCCAGGATTGATTTGGCGGACTTGGGCGAACAAATAGCCTACGTGGAGGATCCATATGATGCCGCCGAAGGCAGCCATGCCGTTGCGATTCTCACGGAGTGGGACCTGTATCGTGACCTGGATTACGAGCGAATTCATGGATCCATGGAAAAGCCTGCCTTCCTCTTTGATGGCCGGAATGTCGTAGACCACCGGAGACTGTTCGAGATGGGGTTCAATGTGTTTCCCATTGGAAAGGCACCCCTCACCCATTTCTAGAGTTTCCTTATAAGAGAGAGACATCTATGTATCATGAAAGAAAACGAGTACTTGTGACCGGCGGGGCGGGTTTTCTGGGCTCCCATCTCTGCGATCGTTTGGTGGCGGAAGGAAACGATGTCCTATGCCTGGATAATTTTTTTACCGGGACCAAGGACAACATAGCCCGCCTACTGGGAAAACCGGGATTTGAAATCATTCGCCATGATCTTGTCGAGCCCATATTTCTGGAGGTGGACGAGATCTACAACCTGGCGTGTCCCGCGTCTCCCATACATTACCAGCACAATCCGGTCAAGACCATCAAGACCAGCGTCATGGGCGCTATCCATATGTTGGGGCTGGCCAAGAGGGTGAGGGCGAAAATCCTCCAGGCATCCACCAGTGAGGTTTACGGAGATCCAAGGGTCCATCCTCAGAAAGAGGGGTATTGGGGCCATGTCAATCCAATCGGCCACCGGTCCTGCTACGATGAAGGCAAGCGCTGCGCAGAAACCCTGTTTTTCGATTACCATCGGCAGAACAAGGTCAACATCCACGTAGTCCGGATATTCAATACATACGGGCCCAGGATGCACCCCAATGACGGGCGCGTAGTGAGCAACTTTATTATTCAGGCCCTCCTGAACAAGGATATAAGCATCTATGGAGACGGTTCGCAGACCAGGTCCTTCTGCTACGTGGATGATCTCGTGGAAGGATTGGCCCTCATGATGAACGCCTCTGATCAGTTTGTGGGCCCGGTGAACATGGGAAATCCCCAAGAGACAAGCATCCTGGAACTGGCGGAAACGATCATCCGGATAACAGGGAGCCGCTCCAGGGTCGTTTTTGAGGCCTTGCCGGAGGATGACCCGGTAAGAAGATGTCCGGACATTTCCCTTGCGCAAGAAAAGCTGGGCTGGGAGCCGGGGATCTCCCTGGAAGAGGGATTGGAAAAGACAATAGAATATTTCAAGAGGCTAACGTCTCCCTGTTAACCCTTTCTACCCTTGGGTATCCGTTACAGCCTGTGGCCCATAGCTTCGGCCGGGGATACCATCAATGTGCCATCTAC
>JBAPTR010000280.1:0-19757 GCA_049282265.1 Desulfatiglandaceae bacterium
GGCCCTTTCGTTTCGCCTGGCCAGCTTACGCTTGTCAAAGGATTGGGGAACGTTTTCCTGTCCGTGGAAAGTCCTCAAGAACGGCTCCATGATTATCTGACCATCTATTCCACGGGGAAGATCAATATCAATACAGCCCCAATACCGGTGCTTCAGAGCCTGCACCCGGGGATCGACAAAGGGATCGCTGAAAATATCGTGGAGTACCGCAAAGAGACGAATTTCAGGACTATCCAGGAAATTTTGAAAGTACCGGGCTTCACCCCGGAGCTTTTCAATGCCATAAAAGATTCCGTTACCACGAAGAGTTCCGCCTTTTCCATCCAGACAGAAGGACACTCCGACACTGCGGTGAGGAGGCTGAATGCAGTGGTTTTGCGTGAGAACGGAAAGTTGCGAATCGTATACTGGCGGGTAACATGATGCGACGGGAAGGTTTTAAACAAATATTCAAACCGCGGGCGGTGGTCGGTCTTCAGGTGACCGAGACGTCACTGGCCCTGGTGAAGGTTATCAACACGCTCAAGGGCACTGAGATCGCGGAAACCCGCGCCGTGGATGTGGACAAGCCGGAGAACAGAGTGGATCGATTGAGGAGCATGTTTGAGCAGCCCGGGTTGAAGTATGATTTGCTCATCACCAGCATCCCCTCCGTTCATGGCAGTTTCCGCAGGATATCGGTGCCGTTCCGGAAGCGCCGGAAACTGGACAAGATTATCCGGTATCAGATGGAACCCTATATTCCTACCCCCATAGATGATGTGCTCGTCGACTATCTTCCGGCCGGACCCGACGGAAGTGTTGTGGCGGTCGGGCTGGAGAAGAAGATTCTCAAGCATCACCTGGAATTGCTCAGAAATGCCGGACTGGAACCCGACATGGTCCTGTTGGACGAAGTGGCTGTTTTTTCTCTCTATGGGGCATCCCTGCATGGGGAAGAAGGGGATCAGGCCCCTGCGGCGATCATTCATTTCGGGGAGGGTTCTGTTGGCATCCAGATCGCGTACAGGAAGGCTGTAGAGTTTGTTCGAATCTTGCCGGAGACCGAAAACATCATCTCTGCAATTGCGGATACCTTCAAGATCTATTCATTGCAGGAAGAATCGCTAACGCCGGACCACATTTTTCTCATGGGAGGATACCCTCCGGAAAAAGAAATCACAAAAAGGATCGAGGATATTACCGGGATACAGGTGACCGTGTGGAAACCATGGGAAGGCATCAGGACCCGTTCTGAAAACACTTTTCAATCGAACCCTCTCCGGTTTGCAGTTCCTCTTGGGGCGGCCCTGAATGTGGCCACCGGTACTTCCAGGTCGTTCAATTTCAGGAAAGAGGAATTTTCCATCCAATCCGCGGTGGACCTGAGACGGAAATTCGGGACCATCCTGGTGCTTCTTTTCGTTCTGGCGGGAATGTTGACATTCCACCTGTACCAGAAAGAACACATTCAGATAAAGAAGTACGGAGAAATAAAAAATCGCATGCGAAGTGTTTTTTTGACCGCGTTCCCGGAGACAAAGCGGCTCGTAAAAGGCCAGGAACTGGCCCAGATGAAACAGAAGGTGGCCCAGGAGAGAACCCGACTTGCCTGGATTTCAGAAAATGAGGCGGGGGACAGCATTCTTGAAATGCTCAAGGTGATAACCGACCGGATGGCCCGGTTTCCGAATCTTTACCTGGAAAATTTGTCTATTGATGGAAAAGAAATGGAAATTGAGGGGAACGCGTCGAACTTCGAGATGGTGGACAAATTGAAGGAAGCGTTTCAGAAAAGCAATTCTTTTTCTGCTGTGAAATTGGCCGGGGCAAAGACCACGCGCCAGGAAGGAAAGGTCCAATTCCACATGATGCTGGTAAAGAAATGAGCGCTAAGAGGCAACAGGTCAGCATGGTCACCATCGGTGGTATGGTCATCCTGTCCATCCTCTACTACCTCCTTATCTTCTCTCCCAGCCTGACCAGGGAACGAACGCTTCTGGAACGTATGAAGAAGAAGGAATCCGATGTAGTCCAAATGCTCCGGCTCAAAACCGAAAGGCAGCAGTTGATCGGAAGGCATCGCAAGGCGGTGGACCTGCTAAAGCGTCGGGGAAAGAACTTTACCCTCCTCTCCTTCCTGGAGGCGCTGTCTCGCGAGGTGGGTATCAGTGGCCGGATTCAGTATATGAAGCCGGTCTCCTTTCCGGAAACTACGTCCCCTATGGGGCAGAACGGGGTGGAACTGCGGCTGGATGGTATTTCAATGGATGAACTGGTGCGCTATCTGTATCACGTTGAGTATTCAAAAAAATTCCTTGCTGTTCCGCGCATGAAAGTCCAGCGAATGAAAGGGAAGGGTGGGGAAATATTACTCAGGGTGACCATGCAGGTCACGACGTACACTCTCCCGCAGCCAAGTTAATAAAGGCCGTATTTCTTTACCTTAAGCCCAAGAGTCTTTCGGTTGATTCCCAGGATACTTGCGGCCGTGGTCTTTCTGCCTCTCGTGCGGCGCAAGACAAAGCGGATGTATTTCTTTTCCAGTTCTTCCAAGGAAAAAAGCTCTTCCGAAAACATCTGGAATTCTCCCTGCCTCTGCGTGATAAAAGAGGGTAAGTCACGCACACGTATCACGTCCGTGTCTTCAAGGATCAATATCCTTTCAATGGTATGTTCAAGTTCTCTCACGTTGCCGGGCCAGGCATAATCTTTCAGGGTCTCCATAGCTTCCGGGGACACCTCCGGAACCGGTTTATTAAGTTTGGTGGCAAAAATCTTCAGAAAATGCTTCAACAGGAGGGGAATGTCATCCCGCCTTTTTCGCAGGGGTGGGAGGTGAATGGGAACCACACTCAAGCGGTAGTAGAGATCCTCACGAAAGGCACCATTGCGGACCGACTCCTCAAGATTTCTGTTCGAAGCGGAGATGATCCTGATATCGAGCTTGATCTTCTTCTGATCGCCGACCTTCATGAATTCCCTCTCCTGAACGACCCGGAGGAGTTTTGCCTGGATCTTGAGGCTCAGGTTGGTTATTTCATCGAAGAAGAATGTCCCGTGATTCGCCAATTCAAAAAAACCGTGTTTGGTCAGCAGTGCCCCCGTAAAAGAGCCCTTGACATGTCCAAACAGCTCACTTTCAAGTAGCGTTTCCACCAGAGAAGAGCAATCAACGGCCACGAATTCCCTGTTTTTTCGGCTGCTATTGGTGTGGATGGCCCTTGCGACAAGCTCTTTCCCCGTCCCACTTTCACCTGTGACCATCACGGTGCTGTCCGTTGATGCCACCTTGAGTATCTTTTCAAAAAGCAGTTTCATGGGCCTACTCTGACCGATGATCAAGTTGTCATCGGAATCAATCCGCAGCCCGCCTGCGTCCAACTGTGCGCTAAGCGATGACGCTTCCGGAGGCTTCAGCTTGTCCAGGGCCGCATCCAGGTCATCGAGACGAAAGGGCTTGACCAGGTAATCCAAGGCCCCCAGTTTGATGCAATGAACGGCGGAATCAATGGTGGGATACCCGGTAATCATGATTACGGCGGTTTCGGGTGAACCGGCACGTATCCGTTTGAGGACACTGACGCCATCCATGTCCGGCATGCGTATGTCAAGAAGGACGAGATCAAAGGACTGGTGGGAAAGCAGATCAATGGCCTCCTGGCCCTTGGATGCCAGTTTTGTAGACATGCCTCTGTTTTGAAGCGCACGCTGGATACCGTTCCTCACGACGGGCTCGTCGTCTACTACCATAACGTGCATTGCTTGGCCCGGTTTTCTGTTTTTTGTCATGTCATGTCTGTGATCATTGGGAGACGTATCTTGAAGGTGCTGCCACGGCCTGGGAGACTTTCCACCTCAATCGTACCGTTATGGGCCTCAACCACGCTTTTCACAATAGCCAGTCCCAGACCCGTTCCGATGACTTTTCTTGTTCGCGGGTCTTTGATCCTGTAAAACTTATCAAATATCTTGGGGAGTTCCTCGACGGGAATGCCGACGCCCGAGTCCTTCACCTCGATTTCCATAAACTCGCCCAATCCCTTGGCCGTTACAGTCACTGCACCACCTTCAGGAGAATAATTAATGGCATTGCTCACAAGATTATTGATCACCTCTTCAATATTCCTTGGGTCGACCTGAACCGTCTTAAGGTCATGGCACTCGTATTTGATGGAAATGCCATGGTCCTTTGCCCTGGCCTCCGCCAGGTTCACCGTTTCCTCAATGAGTTTGCCTATGTCGGTGGGCACGCGATGCTGGACATATTTGCCCGCCTCGATTTTCGCAATATCGAGCAGATCATTGATGAGTTCGAGCAGGGCATCGATTTTGTTCATTCCCCTCTGTATATAGTCTGTCTGTTTTTCGTTCAGGGGGCCTGTCAGACCATCGATAAGCACATTCTGCAGTTGCCTGATGGAGACCAAGGGGCTCCGGAGTTCATGGGCCACCATATTGACGAAATCCGTCTTCATCTGGTCAAGTTGTTTAAAGGCCGTGATATCCTCGAGCACCGTAACCGTCCCCATGATCTCCATATCCGGTCCCAGGGCAGGGGCCGATATGGCCCTCAATATCTTGTTTCCAGCATGGATCTCCTGTGAAACGAATTCCCGTTTATCACACCTGTTGCCCAGGATATCCCTGAGCGTCTGGATCAAGGTTCCATCCTGGGTGATTTTGGAGATCGGTACCGGGGTTTCCAACTCTTCCGAGATATCCATCAACTGCATGAGGAGAGGGTTGTGGAGTACAACCTCCATATTGCGGTTTGTGACCATGACGCCGTTTGCCATACAGTTAATCATGGTGCCTATGCGGCTTTTTTCCATGTGGAGGTCATAAAGATTGCGGATGTTCTCCTCCTGAAAGAGTCTGGCACGCTGTTCCAATCTGCGTTTCTCACTGGCCCGGTTGACCGTCACCAGAAACTGGTCAATCTGAAAAGGTTTCGTGATAAAGTCGTAGGCGCCCTTTTTCATGCATTCCACGGCCGTGTCAACCGTCCCGTGGCCAGTGATGATGATCACGGGTATGTGGGGGTGGCGTTCCTGGAGGATCTGGAGGACTTCTTCACCACTCATCACCGGCATCTTGAGATCCAGAAGGATCACATCAATGTCGTCCTGCTCAAGGGTTTCCAGGGCCACCTTTCCGTTTTCCGCCGTCGCCACCTCGTAATCCTTGCTTGACAGGACTCGCCGACAACCTTCTCGAATGGGCCTTTCGTCGTCCACAACCAAAATCCGCATTGCGCTGCTCATATCTTATCCATCCCAATAAATACGGGTTCTTCGGTAGATGTCTCCGTGAATTCACAGGGGAGTTCAATAATGAAGACCGTCCCTCCTTCTGGAGGGCAGCTGAAACTGATGTTTCCGCCATGCAGTTTGATGATGTTTTGTGAAATACTCAAACCCAGCCCCGTTCCCTTGCCGACGGGCTTGGTGGTGAAAAAAATGTCAAATATCTTTTCGCGTTGATTTTCAGGAATTCCGGGGCCGGTATCACCTACTTTGATGATAAATGAGGAGCGTTCTGAGTCATACCGGGCCGATATCGCCAACGTACCCCTCCCCTTCATGGCATCCGCTGCATTCACAAAGAGATTGGTAAATACCTGTTGGAGTTGGCCCATGTCTCCTACCATTTCCGGCAGATTGGGAGCGAAATCCTTGCTGATTTTGATATTCTGAAAAGAGGCCTGGTGTATGAGAAGGTTCAAACACTTATTGAGGAGCTGCTTCAGGCCGAATGCCGACGTTTTTCCTACGGATTGCCTGCTGAATTCAAGAAGTTCTGAAACGATTTGCTTGCAGCGCAGGGTCTGGTCTATGATCTCTTGCGCATCCTGCACATCCTGATCCCTTCCTTCAAGGGACCCTTTGAGCAGCTCGGCGTAAATCAGAATCCCGGACAGGGGATTGTTTATTTCATGGGCTATGCCCGCAGCCATATTGCCGATTGAGGCGATCTTCTCCGATTGAACGAGTTGAAAGTGGGTCTCTTCCAGTTCTTTTTGCATCCTCAGGACTTGCCGCATATCCGTAAAGATGCCGACACTGCCTACCACCTGACCATCGATGGTAATAAGGGATGCCGTCAGGGTGATGGGTATGGTTTCTCCGTTCTTGGCGGTAATGTTCATGCTGGTGGGGTTCAGTTTTCCTTCCGGGCCGAAATTCCTGCTTCTCATTCTCCGCATGTTTTCCCTGGCAATATCCATGTCATAAAACCGGCTTAGATGACCGCCATCAAGGATTTCTTCAACGGAATACCCGGTGAGCTTTTCCATGCCCTCGTTGAAGATAAGGACATAGCCCTTTGTGTCCACAACAACAATTCCATCAACGGTACTCTGAATGACGTTTTGGAGAAATATGTTCGATCTCTGCGCCTTTGCTTCCAACCTTATGGTATCCGTCACGTCTCTGGCGGTCTCCAGGAATTGAACAATCTCCTTGTTCGGGCCAAAGATAGGTGTAACCGTGATGACATCAAAACGACTTTCCCCTTCGGGGGTTTTGGTCTCGTGCATGGTAGGGATGAACTTTCCTGTCTTCCTGACTTCCTCCATGTAGCAAGGTCTTCCCGATTCTTTACAGGGTTGATCCAGCCCATATCTTATCTCGTAGCATTTTTTGCCCAGCACCTCATTTGTCTTGAGGTTCCTCTTTTCCAGAAATGTGCGGTTGACCATGTGGATGGTCTTATCGGGATTGACAACCATGACCCTGTAGGGAAGTGAATCCAGGACGGTCTGGACATCAGCGCTCTGTTTTTCAGGGGATTTTTTGGAAAGATCGTCGGGCATAGGCCATTTTCTTCTGCTTTATGCGGGTTAGGGGTTTATTGATTCAAGTGAAAACCAGGGTCCTAATCATGGTCTTGATGAAAGGCGTGCGACCAGCTTTTTTTCCAGGTCCCTTATAATGGCTTTCAACGCGGAACTCTCCTTCACAGGGCCCATGTTGTCCCATCCCTTCTGAAGGGCTTCGTCCCTTTTTTCCCTAAATTGCTCTAAACTGTTCGCCATGCTCTCCCAGGCGAAAAGCTTTTGAAGCACATGGCGCTCAGGAGGTCTCAAATCCCTGTCCGTATCAAAAGTCTGCCCGGCTTTGGTATGGATTATCATAGAAAAACACCACGTCCAGGGAAACTCAAAAAAAGGCCCGGGGATGCAGATCAATAGCCTGTCGGCCGGGCCTTCCAAGTTTGACATTTGAATGAATTACACCTTGGGCCTGGGCAATACACCGGCCATTTTCGCAATTTCAGGGACCCGATGTTCCCACTCTATGGCCATGAGGTGCACACCGGCTATGCCTTCCATTTCCTTGAATTCTTCGATCTGTTCAACGGCAAACCGGATACCCTCGTCCGCCACCTTGCCTTTCCCTGCACCCTTAAGCCTATTGATGAGTTCATCCGGGACATCCATGCCGGGTACCTGTTTGGCCATGTACCGCGCCATACCTACACTCTTCATGGGTGTAACACCCGCAAGAATATAGCATTTTTCATGGAGCCCCATGTCGACTGCCTGTTTCATGAATTCACGGAACCTCTTCATATTGTAGATACATTGCGTCTGCACAAAGTCCGCACCGGCTGATATCTTCTTGGCAAGCCTGTATACCCGGAATTCACTGGGGTCGCCGAAAGGATTGGATGCCGCGCCGATGAAAAGATTGGGAGAAACATCGATGTCCTGGCCATTGAGGAACTTTCCATCGTCTCTCATGGTCTTGACCAGGTTGATGAGCTGCATGGAGTCAATATCGAATACGTTCTTTGATCCCGGGTGGTTACCGAATTTCTGGTGATCGCCGGAGAGGCAGAGCATGTTTCTAATACCGTGTGTGAAGACCCCGAGGATATCGGCCTGTATAGCAAGCCGATTACGGTCCCGGCACACCATCTGGAAGTTGGGCTCAAGGCCTTCCTGGAGGAGGACAAGTGATGCGGCCCAGCTCGCCATTCTGACGACGGCCGTCTGGTTGTCCGTTACATTGACCGCATCCACGCAGCCCTTTAAATGCTGGGCCTTTTTCTTCAGGAGTTCCACGTTTGCGCCTGGAGGGGGACCACATTCACCGGTGAAGGCGAAATGGCCGGCCTTCAATACCTTCTCGAGATTGCTTCCTGATCTGTATTCGTTCATTTTACCAGTTCCTCCCTGATCAATCTTCTTGGCCCACCATCTCTGGCAGTCGTCCAGTCCTTGGCGGGTCTGAATTGAAGGAGATCATCCAGCCGGTCTTCCTGCATGAGTTTCGTTACGATCATGTCCCAGATACATTCCACATCAGGTGATATCTCGCACTTACCGCCGGAAGACCCTCCGCAGGGGCCATTGAGCAGGCTTTTGGAGCAGCGGGCAATGGGGCAGAGCCCGCCGAAGTGGTGCACGACGCATGTGCCGCATCCGGCGCATCTCTCGGCCCACATCCCGTGTTCAAGCGCTCCTCCCATGAACTTTGTATTCACACCGGGGAAGATCTTCTGGGCTGGATAGCGCTCTGAGAGGAACTGGGGCCCAACGCCGCACGCCAGGGAAACCACAGCATCATAAGCTGCCACCTTATCCTTCAACTCATCAATATATTCAGGATCGCATTGCCGTTCCAGCGTGTGTTCATCCACCGTTAATTCCTTGCCGTCCCTTTTGGCTGCAATCCTGAGTGTTGAAGCGAGAATTCCAACCTCTTTCGAGCCACCCACATTGCAAACTGTGACGCAGCCCTTGCACCCAACGACGAGGATTTTCCCGCAATCCCGGGTCATCTCCAGAATTTCCTTAATGGGTTTTGGTTCAGCGACTATCATTTCTATACCTCATGGAAGTCTAAGCGTTTATCTTGATCGGCAATGGGCCCATTGCCTTGATTCTTTCGACCATTTCACATGCGATTTCAACAAATTCCTGGCCCCTCGCCGCCGAGAGACTGAAGACATCAATCCTTTCCGGCTCGATATCCAGTTCGCTCAGGATTTTCCTTACGTGTTCAACGCGCTTTTCAGCTTTCTTGATTCCCTTGATATATTGGCAACTGTCTTCCTGGCAGCCCCCGACATAAACGCCGTCAGCACCTTCTTCAAAGGCTTTGAGCAGATGGAGTACTTCCACGCGTCCGGAGCAGGGCACCTGCACCACTTTCACATTGTCCGGCAGCATTTTCTTCATGACATGCGAAATTTCAGCAGCCGAAGATGCACAATTGCTGCAGCAAAATGCAATGATTTTAGGTTCGTAGCTGGTATTCATGTTCACAAACTCCTTCCCTAATTACCCCATCAAAAGAAACGACGGAGCCTGATTTAGCATTTCATCACTGCAACTTGACATGATAATAGCCTTACCCGGGCATTCCGCCACACACATGCCGCAGCCCCTGCAAAGGGCGGGATCGATAGCGGCCGCCCCCAAGTCATGATCAATGACCGGGATCTGGAAGGGACAGGTCCTGACACAGGTACAACAGACGGCACATTTTTCAGGGCGGACTTCTGCGACCAGACCGCCCGTTTCCACGGTATCCCTTTTGAGTATCTCCATGGCCCTTGCGGCCGCGCCCCTGGCCTGGGTGATACTCTCTCCCGTATCTTTGGGATAGTGGCCCAGCCCTGCGAAATAGACACCGGGTCTGGACGTCTCCATGGGATGGAGTTTTTGAGGGGACTCGGCAAGAAAACCGTCGGGGTCCAGTTCCACATGGAACAGTTCGGACAATCCCTCATTTCCTTCAGGGATGATAGCCGTCTGGAGTGAAATGAAGTCTGCATTGATGGCGATGTATCGGCCGAGGATGGGGTCATAGACAGTGACCTTTAACCTTCCATTGTCTCCCAGGGGCTCGACGACGGGTTTTTTGTCTAGATCATACCGTACAAAGATAACGCCCTTTTCCCTCGCTTCCCTGTAGAGGGTTTCCCTTTCCCCGAAGGTACGCATTTCTCGATAGAGGATATAGATATCCATGTCGGGGTTCTTGGCCTTCAAGTCCACTGCCGTCCGAACGGCAAAGGTGCAGCAGAGATTGCTGCAGTGCGGACGGGCCGGCTCACGCGAGCCGACACACTGGATGAAAACGGCGCTTTCGGCTCCCGTGATGGTATCGGGAGCATCAAGCAGTTTGGCGCTCAGCTCTTCCCAGGTGTATATCTTATCGTTTTCACCATAGCCGTATTCCGACGGCAGAGAGGCCTTTGCGCCGGTAGCAAGGAGTGTCACACCGTGGGCGACTTCAGATCTTTTCCCTCCCGTATCCACCGTGGTCAGAAAGCTCCCGGCGAATCCGCTCATTTCCTTGACAGTCGTCTCAAGGAGAAGATCGATGTGTTCGTTTTCTTCTGCCTGGGATATCAGGTTTTTCAAGTGGGCCTGAACATCCTCACCCTGCCAGGTGCACCTGACATGGTTGGCATGGCCTCCCAATTCATTTTTCCTTTCCACCAGGGTGACCGGGAAACCGGATCGTGCTATAGCCAAGGCACTCTCCAGCCCTGCAATACCAGCCCCCACAACCAGGGCGCGTTTTTCCACGGGAACGCGCTTTAACCGAGGTGCGGAAATAAATGCGGCTCGCGCTACCCCCATTCGAATAGCGTCTCGAATCTGGGCATCGGAAGACCGGGAATCAATGGATCTCAGGTCGACCATTTCGTAAAGGTAAGGGTTGAGGCCGGCGAGTCTGAGCGCTTCTTCCAGAAGACTCTTGTGGGTAACAGGCGTGCAGCCGGCAAAAACCAGGCGGTTGGTTTTGCTTTCTCGGAGGCCTTCAACGAGGCTGTTTATCAGATCTCCCGTGACCGAAGAGATGTCTTTGACATCCGGCAGGGATTCCCCGTAGGTCTGTATCTGCCTGCCGAGGTCTTCATCCATTCCCGGACAGAGATGGTAGGCCAGAAAGATCCTGGGCGGTTCCTGAAGGAGGGCGGAGGGTTTGGGGTAAGACTTGAGAGGAGCAAAGGGTTCGGGAGCCAGAAATGAAATGATCTCAGAGACAGAGGCACTGGCCTGCACGAGGGATTGCGAGATATCAAAGGGTCCGGTGATGCCGCCACACGCATAAATTCCGGGAATGTTGGTTGCGGAGGAGAGGAATGGGCTTGACGACACATAGCCGTTTTCACTTAACTTCAAGCCCAAATCTCCGGCCATGGTGATGGCCGCCTGTGCCGGTCTGAGACCCACTGAAAGGACGACGAGATCGAATACCTCCCGCCTGAATTGCCCGGATTCATCGGCATAGGAAATCTTGAGATCATCACTGTTCACAACGGGTTCAACGGAGTGTATCCTGCTTCGAACCAGTTGAACCCCATCGTCGACGGCCTGGTTGAAGTAGCGTTCAAATCCCTTTCCATGGGTGCGCATGTCCATGAAGAAAATGGTTGTATCCGTGGCGTCATCCCAAGCCTTTATGTTGCGGGCCTCCTTCAGAGCGTACATGCAACAGACCGACGAACAATAAGGGGCGTCGCAATGGTTGATATCCCTCGAACCCACGCATTGAAGCCAGGCGATCTTCTTGGGTATTGCGCCGTCAGAGGGACGTCTGACCTGGCCTTGCTGCGGGCCGAGAGGTTTCTGCATTTGTTCGAATTCCACACTCGTGACCACGTTAGGCAGGTGTCCGTAGGCATAGGTATCAAAATCGGTGGGTTCAAAGGGCTCCACGCCTGCTGCGAGGATCACTGCGCCCGCATGAACCGTTTCTTCTCCGCCGTCTTTTTTCAGGAGCACGCTGAAATGGCCCGCATCTCCCGAGATTTCCCGTATCACGGTATTCGGCATAAGGATGATATTTGGGTCCTGTTCGCAGGCCACGATCCTCTGATCAATTTTGCAGCACGAACAAAGAGGATAGATCCTGTGAAGCTTGGGGGCCATTCCGCCCAGTGTGGCCGACGCTTCGACAATATAGGTGCCAAACCCTGCAGCTGAGAGGTCCAGGGCGGCTTGAATCCCTGCCACGCCCCCTCCGATCACCATTACGGGACCTTGAGGCTTTTCTTGAGTCATAGCATTTGTCTCCTGATATTATTGATGGAATCGCAAAAAGTTCAGTAGAAGTTGTGATTCTTTTGAGCAGGTAAACGGGATATTCCAGAAGCTGCGCTCCCTCCGTCGTCCATGACTCCTCGCTCAGGGATTTTTCCCCTTCCACTGTCCTGTTCCAGGGCCGAAATGACACCGCTTCAGGAACATCCCGTTCACCTGCTTTTTATACGAAACCCTAAGGAGAACCTGTCTGAAAAAGAGTGTCAGGTTCGGCCCAATGCCTCCGTTCCTTTCGTTGCTCATAGACTGCCGCTTGCGACATAAACCAGCTTTTTACGAAGGCATCATTTTTGAACTTCTCTTATAGGTGGAACTCGCCAGAAACGCAAGAGAAAAGCCGCTGTATTCATTGGCTGGAAGTGACTATTTTCCCCGTATGCGGCATTTTAACCCTTTATAGTTTGTGAAAAATGTTTCATGCCACAGGCTGAATGGAGTGTCAAGGGGAATGTGTCTCAGAGAGCAAAGATGTTTTTTATGGTCATCCAGCGCTTGAATTATGAAGATTCCTCTGCTATTCTTCAAGACACGTGATCGGGTATATCCAAAAGGCAGGTTCGCATGGCCAAAGACTGTTGCTGGAACTGCAAATACTATGTTGTTAAAGGCGACAATGAACCCGCCCTGCTGAGGAGTGCTGAATCCAATGTCTGCACTTTCAGTGATCAGCGTCCTGATATGGGGCAGGAGAAGAGTGCGGACAAGAACTGGACACATAATGTCAGCGCCACGCCGCCCCACTATGTCTGTAGAAATTATAGGGAAAGATTTTATTGAAAATTGCTGAACTGAGATGTATGGAGTAGTGAGATCATGCCGATTTATGAGTACAGATGTTCGCATTGCCGGACCATTTTCCAGGCCCTCCTTCTGAGAAAAGAGGAAGAAGCAGACCTGGCATGTCCCGAGTGTGGTGGAGACGGACTCGTAAAACTCATCTCTCGTGTCTCCTATCATGTGTCTGAGACTGATCGTCTGGCCGGTTTCGATCCCAATGCCCAGCAGGGTGACGCCTTCTATGGTGACAGTCGGAATATCGGGCTTCAGGCCAAAAAACGGGCACGAGAGATGGGTGTCGATCTGGGCGCCGGCTTTGAAGAAAAACTTGAAAAACTGAGAACAGATCCGGGCAGCATACTGAAGGACAGCGAGTAAAACAGGAAGGGTGTAATATATGAGTCGAGAAGGAGACGTGGTCCTGGTCTATTACGAGGATAAACCGGCCGTTTATGCCAGGATTGAAAACATTGAACCGGACATCAAGAAGGACTGGTATCAGGTGACCCTTCAATTATTGACCCTCCCGTCCCAGACCGTGACGTGGATTCTCCGAGGACCCTATATCGACGGCGAGCCCTTTTCCATGGGGGGCAAGGCCATGCACCTGGAAGAGGTTAATCGGATTTCCCGGGGAAAAGGGCCGGAATTCACAACACCGGCAGGAAGCGCACCCAAGCGAGGCAAGGTTATTCCCTTTAAGAAATCTTAAATGACAGAGGTCTCATTGTGTCAGCACCCGTTATCCTTGCCGTTCGCGTTCTCGTTTCCGTTTTGTTTGCCCTTTTTATCGCCTATTTTTTCTTTCGGAACACGTCGGTTTTTCTTGTCTTAGGAATGAGCATTGCTTTGCTTGGTCTTGCGTATCTGCTTGAATATTTGCGAAAAAGGAACGAAAACCAAGATCCTTGAACCCCGATGACCTTACAGATAACACCTTGTACCCAAATTTCCCCTTGAAAGGAGTCTTCAATGACGGCCAAGACATTTGTATTTTCATTTGAAAAAGGTGATGGCGGAAACAAGAAACTGCTTGGTGGAAAAGGGGCCAACCTCTGCGCGATGACGCAGATCGGCCTTCCTGTTCCCCCGGGCTTCGTTATCTCAACGGAGGCCTGCCTGGATTATTTGGGTCAGAAGAAAAAGGGACTTCCCCCTGACCTGATGAAGCAGATCCGGGAGGCCATGATGCAGCTTCAAGAGAAGACGGGGAAAGGTTTTGGGGAAGCCCAAAGGCCTTTGCTGGTTTCCGTGAGATCCGGTGCGGCGACCTCAATGCCCGGCATGATGGATACAATTCTCAATTTAGGCCTCAATAATGAAACCGTCAAAGGGCTTATCGCTCAAACCAGAAACGAGAGGTTTGTCTATGATGCCTATCGTCGCCTCATTCAGCTCTTCGGCACGGTAGGGCTGGAAATTAATGGAGATAAATTCGATAAAATCTTCGAGAAGGTAAAGAAACTATATAAAGCTAAAGTTGATATTTCGCTCAGTACGGAGGCCCTGCAGAAAACCTGCGATCTCTTTCTGGATCTCGTGGCCAAGGAAGGCGGCAAACCCTTTCCCCAGGACCCCTATGTCCAGCTGGAAATAGCTATTGAGGCCGTGTTTAAATCCTGGATGGGGAAACGGGCACAGGATTATCGAAAGGAGTTCAACATTACAAGCGACATGGCAAACGGAACGGCCGTCAATATCTGTACCATGGTATTCGGGAATATGGGTGACGATAGTGCAACCGGGGTGGCCTTCTCCAGAAACCCGGCAACAGGAGAAAACCGGTTGTACGGAGAATATATGGTCAATGCCCAGGGAGAAGACGTTGTTGCGGGTATCCGCACACCGAAACCCATCAGTGCCCTGAGAAAAGAGATGCCTGGCGTCTACCAGGAACTGGAAGGGTTGCGACATACACTGGAGGACTACAATCGGGAAGTACAGGATTTCGAGTTCACCATTGAGAAAGGCAAGCTCTATTGCCTCCAGACACGGAACGGAAAGATGAATGCGGCAGCTTTCATCAAGACATCCATTGATATGGTCAACGAGGGCCTTATTTCCGAGGAAGAGGCCTTGCTCCGGGTCCAACCCGATATGCTGGCCCAGCTGCTTCACCCCAGGCTGGATCCAAAGGCAAAAGTGGATGTGCTGGCGCAGGGTCTCCCGGCTTCCCCTGGCGCCGCGTCCGGAAAAATGGTCTTTGATGCGGACCGTGCTGAATCAAAGGCAAAGCTGGGGGAAAAGGTTATCCTGGTCAGAGAAGAAACCAAACCCGAAGATATTCACGGATTTTTTGCCGCCCAGGGAATTCTCACCAGCAGGGGAGGGAAGACGTCCCATGCGGCCGTGGTGGCGCGAAGCATGGGAAAACCCTGTGTATCGGGATGTGAGGAGATAATGATCAATCCTGCGACACGGGAGGCCGTGATCTCGGGCACGAGTCTCCACGAAGGCGACTTGATCACGATTGATGGTTCCACGGGAAATGTCTTCCTGGGGGAGGTCCCCACCATAGAGCCGGAATTCGTTGAAGACCTGCTGATGCTACTGGAATGGGCTGACGATATTGCCGAGCTGGGAGTGATGGCCAACGCGGACACACCTGAGGCGGCACGGAAAGCAAAGGAATATGGGGCCATGGGGATCGGCCTGTGCCGGACCGAACGTATGTTCAACCAGCCGGAACGGCTGCCCATTGTCCAGGAAATGATCCTCGCAGATACCTCCGGAGAAAGGAAAAAGGCCCTGGATCGGCTCCTGCCCTTCCAGAGGAAGGACTTCAGGGATATTTTCAAAATCATGGACGGCCTGCCGGTAACCATACGACTCCTGGACCCTCCTATCCATGAATTCCTCCCTTCCGCCGACGAACTCGTCCAGGAAATCAATCATCTCAGGGTATTGCGTCAGACGGTGGAGGGCATGGCGGACCTGCCTCCCATTCTAAGATTGCTGGATCCCAAGCTTCATGACAAGTACGCGGCGAATCTGGAGGTCATCACCGAGGCACTGGAAGAACTCAAGAGTAAACACCTTGATGAACCTTTGATTGATGAAAGGGAAACGATGCTGAAGAAGGTGCGTGCCCTTTCAGAGATTAACCCCATGCTTGGCCACAGGGGCGTGCGGTTGGGCATTACATACCCCGAAATATACGCAATGCAGATCCGGGCTGTCCTGGAAGCGGCCGCTGAACACCTCAAGGACGGTGGAAGGATAACACCTGAAATCATGGTTCCCCAGGTCTGTACGCTTGAAGAACTCAAGTGGGTTCACGGTTACGTGGCCCGCATCCATCGCTCGGTGGAGAAGGACTTCAAGATCAAGGTTCCCTTCAGGTTCGGCACCATGATCGAGGTCGTGAGGGCCTGCATGCGCGCCGGGCGTCTTGCCGAACTGGCGGAATTTTTCTCCTTCGGTACCAACGACCTGACCCAGGCCACATTTTCTTTCTCAAGAGAGGATGCGGAGAACAAATTCCTGCCCCTTTACGAGGCCAATGGCATTTTGCAGCACAATCCCTTTGAGGTGCTGGACTTAAAAGGCGTCGGACGCCTGATGATGATTACCGCCGAGTGGGCGCGCAAGACCAAGCCGGATATCAAGATAGGCATCTGCGGCGAGCAGGGGGGCCATCCCGAGGCGATTCGTTTCTGTCACCACATCCGGATGAGCTATGTCTCGTGTTCCCCGCTGCGGGTGCCCATAGCCAGGCTGGCGGCGGCTCATGCAAAACTCAAGGAGGCGGAATTCAGCCTGGTTTGATCCGCGCAGTCTAATGAACCGAGCCAGTTTCAAAATGCTCAATTTTGTTCGAGGTCAAGTCGAAGATCCCGGACTTTGAGCGGGGAAAGGCGAAAATTTTAACCACAGGAATATGTTGGATATTTCGAGGATTAAGATTTTCGTCTGCCGCAGAGATCGGGCAAAAGGGGGCGTTTTGAAACTGGCTCAACCAATAGATTGGGCCTAATCGGCGTAATGGGACAGGGCGTATATTCGTCTGCTGAGGTGAGAAAGGGTCTCCAGGGCGTCCTCGTAGGTTGTTTTTTCCGCTTTCCGCATTGACCGGACCTCTTCTTCGAGAAAACTCAGAGCGTTCTGGAAGTTAATCAGGGAAATAGATTCCTGGAATTCAATGAGGCCCAACTTCTTGAACTTTGTGGCAAGGCTTTTTATCCGTTTGAGGCGCTCCGTTTTTTTCTTTGTCTTGCCTTTGTCATCGAGCAATGCCTTGGTCGATAACCAGTAGGACTCCAGAAAACTCCTGATCTGATTGCTCCAGATGGGTATTTTGTCCAGCCCGAGTTTGGTGAGTTCGTAGCCCTTCGAATCTTCAGCACGTTTAACAAAACCCGCCTGCAGGAAGTACTCGAGGACCCGGTGAATTTTCTCGGGCGGCTCCGGTATTTCTTCAAGTATGAATTCCTTTCTGAAGAGATAGGCCAGGAATGCATAATCTCCGACAATAGTGTCTTGACTAACCGATTCCTCCTTGCTGCTCAGAAGGGAGATCGCCACAAATGCGTGGGGCACAAAAAAATGGATGATACTGTTTTTGTAATAGGCCAGCTCACCTTTTTTTTCATCCCCTGCGTAGAAATAGGGCTCTTCATCCTCTACAGGCTCCATGGAAGTGAGTACCTTCCAAGCTGTCATAAGGGCGAGAGCTTCTCTCACGGCCTTTTCCGGTTCAGCCAGCGTGGCAACAGCCGGGGTCTCTTCGTAGACGAGAAAGGCGAGAATGGTCTCCACCGTAGACAGGAGGTCGGAGGGTTTGAATCCGCGTCGGTGTTTGGTCAGCACGGCGGTTGCCACCAGTGCTATCGGTGTCACCAGGGAGACCCTGTTGATGGATCGGATGATATTGAAGGCCAGCTCCTGGTTGACGGATTCCAGGGGATATGCGGTCTCGGCCAGGTATGCCTTGAGGGAAATAGGCCTGGCAAAACGGATGTAGATTTTTCCATACTTCCTCTTCAGAAACTGCCTGGCCTGCACCATCTGCCGGAAACCCTCCTTCTTTTTTTCTTGGCCCGACAGTTCACGCTCATAGGATTTTTCCTCCAGGATCCGATCGTAGCTTATGGATCCCGGCACAAACATGAGATCGTCGCAATACCCTTCCTTGTAGGCTTCAAGCAAGATGGAGAGAAATCCAATCTTGGGCAAAATGAGTTTTCCGCTTCGACTTCTTCCCCCTTCAATAAAAAATTCAAGTGGATGGCCCTCGGCCAACAGGGCCTTGATGTACCGCGAAAAAATGCTTGAATAGAGCCTTGCTCCCCTGAAGGTACGCCTGATGAAAAAAGCCCCCGATTTTCGAAAGAGGTGTCCCATGGGCCAAAAGGCCAGGTTCCTACCGGCCGCAATTCTCGGAACATGCATGTGGTGCTGCAGGAGTATGTAGTTGAGGACCAGGTAATCAACGTGGCTCTTGTGGGATGGGACGTATATGGGGACACCTTTTCGGGCGGATTCCCGCAAAACCGTCATTTCATCAGGGTCGACATCAATACCCTCGAATATTTTTTTCCAGAGCCATGCCAGGACCATGAGAAAAAACTGGACATAGGCGATGTTGTAATCTGCCGCGATTTCATCGAAATATTCAGATGCCTTTTTCCTGTTCTGTTTCAGGGACTTCTTCTTGGTCTTTGACATCTCTCTAAGCAACAGATTGATTTCCGGATCAGTGAGCACGATCTCTTTTAACTGCTGGCGTGATTTCATGACGGGACCCAGGATGACCCTTTTCTGCTGATCAATGCGGCGGATGAGTTCTTTCCGCACCTCTGATGCCATTTCTTCCAGGGAACCTTCCGTATCCTGGGTTTCAAGAAAGGCCTTGAGATCCAGCGGAGGGCCAAAATCGATGAAGGCCTTTCGATTGTGTCGGAAAAAGAGAACAATCTTCCTGATTACGCCCGGATTGTCCTTGAAACCAAAAAAGATGTCCAAAAAAGAACCATGTTCCTTTTCCGGCGTCTTCTTGTAGAGAACCAATTGTGGAACCACATATATGGGGCGATCCAGCTCACTCTGCATTTCCAGCAGAAAGGCCAGGTTGTCCTTTTCCGAATGAATGAAACGGCGCAAAAACCCCCTGGGGTCAACAAGGCAGATCAGGGATGTGGTCCCTTCCCTGATGGCTTGTCTGAAAAATCCGGTCCTGTAGGGGTTGGGCAACCGTCGGTTTTTCAGAAAATAGAGGAACTGAAAACGGAGAACCCTGAAGAGATGAGAAAGGGGTAAAACAAGGGACATATTGAGGTCAAAGGCCATCTTGGGATAGGGAATCCGTGCGAGCCGAAACCGAAAATGATAGAGGAGGTAATCCAGACCTCCCCGGTATTTGATGGCATAGACGACAACCCCGTTCTTGTGCATCTGTTTCAGCTGTTCCGTCACATTCCTGTCGAACTGAACACGTTTGAAGAGTTTATAGAGTACCCAGCTCAGAAAGAAACCCGGCTTGAAGTCCAGGACGCATGGATAGGTGTGATTGTTTTGTTTCATGGCGTTAGGCCTGATGGCATTTTTCAGTCTAGTTGGTAAAGTGTCTTTGTGGATGGATATACTCTAGTTTGCTTGAATGAAGAAATCAATGGAAATGAGGAAGAGAGAGGGTAGTCCTTGAAAGGTTAGGTCAATACGTCAAAAATATGGCATGCTTGCCGGCAAATTTGACGATATTGCGGTAAACGCCAAAAGTATCCCTCGGCGGAAAGCCCCGATCAAAGCTTCCTGCTCAGGGTAAATGGCGTCGGACTGCCGTTAACCGCGACGGCTTTGGGCCACAATATCTTGAGTAAAAACAGCAAGAAGCCAGAAAATACAATCTTCAGACAGGAAAATTGACGGTACGGTGGAAACCGATCCCGTAACATCCCGTATTCGCGGGGTGCATTCTGCGTCGTTGAACTGT
>JBAPTR010000281.1:0-3122 GCA_049282265.1 Desulfatiglandaceae bacterium
CGCTTCATCTTCAGTCACTGCGACGTACCTAACTGTACGTCTCATTCCTAAAGATTCGCACGCCTTAATCTTGGCTCCTTTTACTGTGCCATCCAGCTTATGGACGGGTGAATAAAAAGTCCTGAGGACCGGACTTTTTACGGTTCCATCACAGAGTGATAAAGAATTATTAAATTCTAAAAGAGCCTCCCGCTCTCCAGGGACTTTAAGCCCCCAGCCCCGCAACAACTCCAGTAAAACTGGATCTACGACCCGCAAGCTATAATACCAATTCATCATTTGGAGGAACTTCTATGAAAGGACTTGCCCAAGTCGAAAAGAGCATAGGGATATCATATGATGACGACCCCCGGAAAGCCATAGAGGTCATCCAGGAAGCCCTGAAGAATATTTCTGAAATTGTGGATAAGCCGGCACCTCAGATCGGCATTGAGGAATTTGCCGAATACAGCGTAAAAATCGGCATGCGTTATTGGGATTCCATTAAACAGTATTTCCAAATCCTTTATCAAGCCAATCTGGCAGTTCATGAAGCATTAAATAAGGCCGAAATTACTATCCCGCTTCCGCGGCGGGACATTCATTTGCTATCCGGGACAGAAATGTTTCCGGGTCGGACCGAGGCAACTAATTCGAAGGAATAGACCACTGGCATGGCCATCCATAAGTGGCTATTTTTCCCGATATCTTTGCTACGCTCAAATCTTAATCCTCGAAAGACTTCAATGTATTCCTGTGGTTAAGATTTTCGCATGCCGCCGCTCGAAGTCCGGGTTCGTTGACTTGATCTCAAAAAGACTATCTCATTTATGAACGAACACTAACTGCCGCTGACAAGTAGGGTCATTATGAGATCGTGGATCAGCTGAGCAGCGCTTTGCTGCATTTTTCTCTTCTCCTGCGTCCCGATGCAACAGAGTATTCGTTCGTCGTCAGATGGGTTCGTCATCTGGGGATATGTGGGGAAAGGGATAAAAGGATAAACTATACAACATGCTGTATCCACGAGAATATTGACACACAAATGCCCATCTGCTATACCCACTCACGGAAAAAGCAAGCTTTTATCCTTTTGACTGAGAGGCCTTTCCATGACGAATTTCTCAATTCATATCGCAACGGATCAGCCCGATCCAATCAGAAAAAAATACATGATTGCTATCCTTAAATGGCACTGGGAACGCGCCGGGCACCGAGTCACGACCGGGCTTGCAAACGATATCGATGCTGATGTCGGCATTCTTCATATGGATCGAACAAAAATCGACCAAAACCTGTTGCCTGAAAATTCCTCTCATCGCCCTTTCCTGAATGAACGTGTACTCGATATTTCAAAAAGTCAATTCTCAACATTGAGGGTCATGGCAGGCGATAGTTGGGACGGACCGGTTATTATAAAAAGCAACCTGAACTGCTACGGCGGCCCGGAATGGAAAAGGAATCACCATAGCTTTTTCGAACGGATACGCCGCCAACTTGCGCAAAAATCCTGGCGTCTAGCGCGGATGTTGTCTTCTAAAAGGTATCCGGTTCTTCCCAAGCTGTCAAATGTTCCGGGATGGGTCTGGGAACGCCCGGAACTCATTGTGGAGCGTTTCATGCCGGAGCGTGAGCGTGGCCTTTACTGCCTGCGAGGCTGGGTATTCTTTGGAAAACGAGGCTACACCTACAGACTGTTTTCCAGGGATAGCGTTGTCAAGGCCGGAAACATGACGGAATACGAAATCCTCGGAGATCCACCGCCGGAACTTGAGGCATTCCGCGAAGCGAATGGTTTTGATTTCGGTAAATTCGATTATGTCGAAGTCGCTGGTCGTCCCATACTGCTGGATATTAACAAGACCCCAACGATCGTTTTCTCTAACTCTGCACCGGATACACCGCGCATGCGACATTTGGCGGACGGGTTATATGATTTTACAGGAGCATCATGATGCCAAACAATCTTGCCCCAGTGATACCAACCGATGGGTTATACCCTGCCGACGCGGCATTCATGGCTCGTACCGACCTTTTCGAGACGAGAATGCTCGGATACAAAGCCCTGAGTCTCGACACGGTTACCGCGCACCTCGCGGGGCTTCTGAATGGTCGTACGGCGATTCGCCATGAGTGTGGTGCAGGGGAGGAGGTCTTTGCCGTTTACCATAGCGCAGGTATTGAAGTTGAGGAAGAAACACTGATCTATCGTACTTCGGAAGAGGCGCATGCCTTCGCAGATACGCTGATTGCAAAAGGGAAACGTCTTTTTAGCCCGTATCCTCTCCCTGCGGGCCGTTTCCCCGACAATGACCTTCTTGTGCCACCAGCGCTTTGGCACTTCCTCAACGCGAAAATCAACCTGGATGCCATTGTCCCGCCGGAATTTCTGCCGGAACGGGAAACGATGCCCTGTAAGGAACTGGCCTCATTTGAGCCGCCAAGACCGCTTTTCCTCAAGGCTGGGGGGGATGCTGCCACAGGATGGGGTTACGCAGTACATCCGTGTCATGACAGGGTCTCATTCGATAATGCCTTGCGATGGTTTGCCGAGCATCACGACAGTGTTCCTGATGTCCTTGTGGAGGAATGGGCGGAGGTTTCGATTTGTTGGTGCACAGGCATCGCCATTAGTGACAACGAAACGCTCTGTTTTGGAGGTGCTGAGCAGATTTTCTCCGCGCCGGCCAAACAATCGGGCAGCATGATCGATCCTGAACGCATGTTCCCTGAGGAGGGGAGGTCTCTTGCCATTCAAGTAGGTGAAGCTGCCCGTCGTCTGGGTTACCGCGGAATTGCAGGCCTTGATATCGGCCTCCGGAAGGATGGCAGATTGATCGTCTTCGATCCCAACTTCCGTTTCAATTCGTCCACGGCCCAACTTCTTTTCCATGACTCGGCCGTAGCCAGAACCGGCCACTCGGTCACATGCTCTTTCCATTCAGAACCTAGTTGCGCATACAGCAAGCTTTCTGTACGCCTTGAAGCGCCAATCGGGGACGGATGGTTTGTCCCGACCCGCCTATTCAACGGCGAGAAGCATCCGTTGTCCATGGGCAAACATATTGTAACCGGCTTTGTTCTTGGACACAACAGAATTGAAGCTGAAGATGCGGCAAAATCATTAAAAGGTTGCCTTGAGG
>JBAPTR010000282.1:0-3625 GCA_049282265.1 Desulfatiglandaceae bacterium
CGTCGAAGGTGCCGTCGGCAGCAGCGCTGGCCGTGATGTCGTAGGGGCTGCCGGCCACTCCGGCATCCGCCGCCGCGCCTGCGCTTGCCAGCCTTACGCTGCCGACCGTCTCGCCGTTCTTCAGCCCTGTGCTACTGAACTCGGTGCCGGTAAAGCTCACCGTGTCACCATAAATCTTGCTGGTGCTGTTTGCCGCAATGCCCAGCGGCGCAGGTGTTATGTCGGCCGTGGTAGTGGCGTTGGTATTTACCGTGTAGTTTCCCGCGTCTGCGCCCGCGAGGACGAGGGCGGTACCGGTGACCGTCTTGCCGGTGCCCACGTTCTTAGTGTTGAAACTCGCCACCCCGCCGCTGTAGCTCACCACGTCTGTGCCGAGCACGCCCGCGAGCGTCCGGCCGGCGATCGTCGCGGCGTTCGTAGCATCGTAGACCTTGTTGTCCGCCGTGATGCTCCCCGTGATCCCCAGCGCCGTGATGGTGCCGGTGGCAGTGTTCTCGGTCACAGTGTAGTTGGCCCCGGCGTTGCCGTCATTTACGCTGTAGCCGGCGCTGACCTGCAGGATGCTGTTGTTCAATCCCAGAACGTTCTTGCTGGCAAAATTCTGGCTCGTTCCGGTGACGCTGTCGCCGCCCTGCAACCCGGTGAAGGTCACCACCCCGGTGGAACTGGTGGTGCCATCGTAGACCTTGGTGTCGGCTGCCGCGTTTATGGCGAGTGCCGCCTCGGTGATCGTGCCTGTCGCTGTGGCGGTATCGGTGATGGTGTAGTTGCCGCTCATGTCGGCAGAGGCGCCGTCAACAATGGTGTAGCCGGCCTGGATGCCAAGGGTGCTGCCGTCCGTGCCCATCACGTCCTTGGAGGCGTATTCCTCGGCGACCGTGACGATGTCCCCGGGCACATTGCCGGTGACGGTGACGGCTGCCGTGGAGGTGATGAGGCCGTCATATTCCTTGCTGTCGGTAATCGGGGTCAGGCTCAGCGCCTTGGCCGTGATCGCGCCGATGTTCCCGGTCGCGCTCACGCCCGTGACCGTGCTCAGGTCGTAGTTGGAGAGCAAAGTCCCCGCATCCTGCGTGTAATCGACTGCTGTCAGGATCGCAGAGGTCACGCCGCTGTTCGGACCCTGCACATTCTTGCCGGCGTCGTACGTGCCGGTGGTCACCCCGATTGTCGCGCCTTCCCCGGCGATAAACCCGGTGATGCTGTAGTTGCCCGTTGTCAGGTTGGCGACGGTGTCCAGACTGTCATACTGCTTCGTCACACTCCCGATCAGGTCCACCGCTGTCAGCGCCTTCTGATTGATGGTCAACGTGCCGTCGATAAAGGTGATGAGGTAGTGCTGGTCGGGTTGCAGCCCGCCCGGCGTAATGACATAACTGTCGGCATTTATTGCGCCCTGCGAGGTGCCGCTGTAGCTCAAGATGCCGGCGGGCACAATGCCACTGACCAGCGCGGAATAGGTCACACCGTTTCCGCCGGAATATGATTGTCCATCGTAAGTCTTGACGTCGCTATTCGCCGTAACCGTGAGTGGTGTCATGAAATCACTTAGCAGTGGGTAAGTAATATCTTCGTACATCGTCCAGGTATTGGCAAAGTCCCATGCTGGATTGTCGGGGCTGTTTGCAGTAGTCGCCGAAGTAAAATTGGCTTGTGTCATCATCTCCGCGTTGGTCATGCCAATGCCGCCGCCCGCTGAATTCACCTCGATCGATGTCGTTTTGTCCCAGTAGCTATTGGAGACGACGTTTGCGTCGCTGCTTCCGATGAGCGCGCCGCGGCTGGCACCGGTTCCGCTCACACCGCCAGCGGCATAGGTGTTCATAACGGTGCCTGATGTATTGCTCCCGATCAGGCCGCCGACACCAGCACCCGTACCCCCGTTGACGTCGCCCGTGGCGTAGCTGTTGTTGATCGCGCCCGACGTGTTGCTTCCGATCAGTCCGCCGGTGCCGGCAGCACCGTTCACGCAGCCTGTAGCGAAACTGGTGCTGATCGCACCCGAAGTGTTGCTTCCGATCAACCCGCCGGTGCCGGCAGCGCCAGTCACGCTTCCTGTAGCGAAGTCGGCGCTGATCGCACCCGACGTGTTGCTGCCAACCAGCCCGCCCGCGCCGGCAGCGCCGCTCACATCTCCAGTGGCATAACTGTCACTGATCGCACCCGATGTATTGCTACCTACCAGCCCGCCGGTGCCAGCGTCACCAACCACGTTACCAGTGGCATGACTGTTACTGATTGAACCTGTCGTGCTGCTGCCCACCAGCCCGCCCGTGCCGGCAGCGCCGCTCACGCTTCCCGAGCTGTAGCTATTGCTGATGGAGGTGTCTGGTCCGTTGTTTCCCACCAGTGCGCCGGTCCCCGCAAGGCCAGTCACGCTGCCGCCGACCAGACCCACATTCCGAATGACGGCGCCGCTCCCGGTTACCCCAAACAGTCCGACATCGGGCGTTGCCAGATTAATGGTGAGCGTGGAAACAGTGTGGCCCAGCCCGTTGAAAGTGCCGATGAATGGGGTGGCCAAATTCCCGATCGGCGCGAAGCCCGTGTCACCGTTCCATCCGGAGGTGTCAGTGGCATCGATATTGCTGCCCAAGGCGTAGTGGGCCGTCAGATCGCCGTTCATCCCCTGCAGATCGGCGGCCGTGATACTAGCCTCAGCGCCTAGGTCGTTGATCACGGTATAGGTTGCGCCTGCGATAGCCAGACTCGGATTGGTACCGGATAACGTGACGGATGCGCCGTGAAGATTGAACATGCCCGTTCCGCTCGCTGAATCGACGCCATTCGGGGTGTTTGGCTTGATGACGAGGCCGGCTGTGTCGCCGGTTGCCGTGATGTTGGCGTTGATGTTGACGTCGTTGGCAGCGGTGAGCGTCAGGATATTGTTCGCGCTCCAGTTCACCGCGTCATTGACGTTCACATTACCGCTTCCCGGCGTACCCCCGGTGCTGCTTTGTACCTCAACATTATTCGTCCCTAGACTGGCCGAGAGCACAGCTCCCGTGATGTCCCCGCCGCTCGCTGCTATGGTGTAGTCCTGCGGATCGATCAGCCAGGTGCCTGTCTTCCCTTGCGAAGCCAGCGTGTTAACCCGAGTGCTTTCGGCAATCGACAGATTGTGACCGGAGGTCTCGATGAAACCACCGTCGCCGGAATTCATTCCGCCGCGCGCAGTCAGCATGCCGGCCACAGAGGTGTCGCCGTCCGACCAGACAGCGATCCTGCCACCGTTGCCGGAATTGATCGCATCGGCGTTGATGCTGGAGTTGGCGCCTATGGTGGTTGCGAAGGCGGTCTGCTCCGGCCCGGCACCGTGGAAATTGCCACCGACGAGCACCGTCCCGCCACCGGCGTTGCCGGACACATTAATGTGAGCGTGATCGAACAGGCCGACCTCGCCACCCAGCACCTGTACGGTGCCGCCGGTCTGTCCCGTACCCGTGCCTTTGGCTTCGATTGTGCCGGACACCAGCGTGGTGCCGGTTTCGGATTGGACCATGACCTCGCCGGTTTGCTCGCCGGTGGCGCTGAGGCAGCTGCCGGCTTCGAGGGTCACGTCCTGCTTTGCACGCAGGACGAGTTTACCGCTTGCGTCCCGCACCACTTGGTCGGCATTGATGAT
>JBAPTR010000283.1:0-6059 GCA_049282265.1 Desulfatiglandaceae bacterium
GTCTTCATTCCCTCCATCCGGTACGATGATCAGGTCCTCTTTCTGGAACAGATCTTTCCGGTTTTTCAATACATGGTGAAGTCCGAATGCACTCCCTGTTTCTTCATCCGCCACAACCGCAAGCCCCACGGAATGGTGTAATGTTTCGCCCGCGTCAAGGATGGCTTTGAGTCCCAGATAGGAACTGACGAATCCATGTTGATTGTCTTCCACACCCCTCCCGATGATCCTGTCTCCCACCACGCGGACCTTGAAAGGATCCGAATCCCACAATGAAAGATCCCCTGGAGGTACGATATCCGAATGGCTCAGGACCCACACGGTGGGGTCTTTCGGGTCATCATCCCACCGGGCCAGCAGATTCGGTCGATAACCTTCAAAGGCCCTCTCATCCGGGGCCTTCACCTCCTCGATGAAGTCAGGTTTCAGATCCTGGAGCAGGTGCGTCACATAGGTGGTCTTTTCATGCTCGCCGGTTCCACCATTGCTCGGGCTCAGGGCAACCCTGGAGGTCAATTCCTTCTGAATATTGATAACGTCATCCCCATATCCATCAATCCTCTTGAATATTTCAACCATTTTTGACATAAGCTACTTTCCCTTGTTTTGATAGCCATTTTCCGGGAAGTCCTTTTCTCTCCCGGAATCAGGACACACGAGGGCCTTTTCTCCCTCTTCCACGGCAATCCAGTTATTCAACGGTCACACTTTTTGCAAGGTTTCTGGGCTTATCGATATCACAGCAGAGAAGATTGGCGCAATAATAGGCCAGCAACTGGCAGGGAACCACCGCCAGGATAGGATTCAAAAAATCAAGTGTGGCCGGTATTTCGATGACTTCATCCACAAGGTCGCAGATCTCCCTGTTTCCTTCAGTGGTAATGGCCACCACCGGACCCCTTCGACTCTTTATTTCCTGAATATTGCTGACCATCTTCTCATACATGTCATCTTTCGGCAGGATGGCCACGGTCGGCATCTGCGGGCTGATCAATGCAATCGGGCCGTGTTTCATTTCGCCCGCTGCATAACCCTCCGCATGGATATAGGAAACCTCCTTGAGCTTCAGCGCGCCCTCCATGGCAATGGGAAAATTGAATTTTCGCCCCAGAAAAAGCCAGTTTGGGCACCTGTAGTACTTTTCTGCGATGGCTTCGATGTGATTGGCTTGTGACAGTATCTTTTTTATCTGAGCCGGGAGTGCCTGCAGGGCCCTTATGGCCTCAACCCCTTCGGTCAGGGAAAGGTTCTGGTGCCGCCCCAGGAGAAGGGCCATCAAGGTGAGTATGGCGAGTTGTGACGTGAATATTTTTGTGGAAGCGACTCCGATTTCAGGACCTGCATGGTTATAGATACCGGCCTCTGTTTCACGTGATATGGAACTGCCCACCACGTTCACAATTCCCAGGAGTCGTGCGCCCTTGCGTTTTGCCTCTCTTATGGCAGCCAGTGTGTCAGCCGTTTCCCCCGACTGGCTGAGGGCCACAATAAAGGTGTTGGGCGGAAAATTCAGTTTCCTGTATCGGAATTCCGAGGCCAGTTCCACCTCCACATCGATGTCGGTAAGTTTTTCGAAAATATATCGACCCACACAAGCCGCATAGTAGGATGTGCCACAGGCCACCATGACCAGATGACGGCAGGTTTTGAGTTGGTCCCAAACAGGGGTGATGCCTCCCAGTTTGGGGACCCCCTCACCGGGCTCGAGGCGCCCCCTCATGGCATTCATGACCGTCTCAGGCTGTTCGTAGATCTCCTTTAACATGAAATGTGGAAACCCATCCAGGTCCGCGTCCTCCGCATGCCACTCTACCGTCTCCACCGTTCGCTCGATGCGCTTGGCCTGGCCCGTTGAAATGGCAAAATCGTCCAGGGTCAAGGTGGCCAGTTCGTTGTCCTGGAGATGGACCACCTGATTGGTGTAGCGAACCATAGCCGAGACATCGGATGCGGCAAAATTGCCCTCATCACTGAGCCCGATAATCAGAGGGCTCCCCCTTCTCGCCACAACGATTTCCCCCTCAGCATCCCTGTGGATGACCGCCAGGCCGAATGTGCCCTCGACCTGGGACATGGTTCTTCTCACAGCCTCGCTAAGGTTTCCATCAAAATTGAGGGCGATCAGGTGGGCCAGCACCTCGGTATCCGTTTCGGAACTGAAATGATGCCCCTTTTTTTGAAGCTTCTTCTTCAGCAGGCCATAATTTTCTATGATGCCGTTGTGGACCAGATAGACTTTCTGTTCCGGGTCCGTGTGGGGATGGGCATTACGTTCATTGGGTTCTCCGTGCGTTGCCCAACGTGTATGGGCGATGCCCAGGGTTCCATTGATCTCCTGCCCGTTGATCTTTTTTTCCAGTTCCACGATTCTTCCCACTGCCCGGTGACAGGTGATGTTCGATCCATCTTGTACGGCAATACCGGCTGAATCGTAACCCCGATATTCCAGCTGCTTGAGTCCTCCAATGAGGATGGACTTGGCCTGCTTTTTCCCCACATAACATACGATTCCGCACATGTTTCTATCTCCCCTTCCAAGGAACTCGTAGTATTAATTAAGTTCCTTTATCATAGGATGCTGCGAAGTGGCATAAACCAGCTTCTAACGAAGTTTTATTCGACGGGTTTCACTACGAGAACCTGAGGGTCTTTTTCGGACGCTTTCTCATAGTGCGCTTGGCACCCAACACCGACATGGACGGCTATTTTGGGTTTATGCCACCCAAGCCATAGCGCTCTCTCATGCACACTCCTAAACCCCAAATAGTCGTCCATCTCCTCCGGGGTGTTTAGAAAGCGTCCGAAAAAGATTTTCAGGTTCGGTTCAAGGCCCATATCGTCTTCGTTGTTCATAGGATGCCGTTCGTGGCATACGTCAGCTTTTTACAAAGTCATCAACTTTTCGATCGAACCGTATAATTGATAATTGCACGTGCGATTTCTCGGGATCTCGTCCCCAATATTTTGCCGTGGACCTCCAGAACGGCCAGACTTATGCCGCTCGATCCGTCCCTCGGCATGGCGTACGCCGTGATCCAGTCATATTTATAGCGCTCCGACCGGTCATTGATCGTACCGGTCTTGGCCCCGATGTCTATGGATCTGAACATTTTCTTCCGCCGCATCCGCCAGAATGATTTTCTGCTCGTCCCGTAGCGCACGGTGTCTTCCATAAGGATTTGCAATTTTCGCGCCGTGGTGGGCTTTATGGGGGTTCCCAGGACACTGGTGCGTGCCTGGTAGATGGATCCTGTTTCCCTGGTGATCTCCCTGACAATCCATGGCTTCATAACCACACCCTTATTGGCGACCGCCGAAGCAAGCATTGCAGCGTGAAGTGGTGAAATCAGAGTGTTTCTGTTGAAGCCGCAGGTGAGTTCCGCCAGTTCATAGCGATCTTCCGGGACATCCACAGTACTGGGAGAAAGGGGAAAATTCAACGGGATCTGGCAGTTGAAAAAAAATTTCCTTGCATAGTCAAGCACTATCCCACGTCCAAGGGCGTAGATTCCCAGTTTTCCGAATACCGGGTTGATGGACTGGGCAAAGGCCTGTCTGAATTTCACCTTGGTTGTGAACCGGTTCGTCTTCTTTGTCAGCTGTCTCTTATAGAGCGTATGTGCCTCGCCCTGGAAACCCACTAATTTGTTAGGGGTGTAATTTGTCTTCTCAAACGCCGCTGCCGCGGAAACGATCTTAAAAAGACTGGCAGCCGGAAAATCCGCATCCAGGCAGAGATTGCCCCCTCCATCCTCGTTCTTTCTGTGGCTTACCATGGCCAGTATACGTCCGTCTTCAGGGTTCATCACAACCACAGCGGCCATTTCCGTCTTGGAAGACTTGAGAATCCGATAAATATAGTTCTGAAGACCGGGGTTCAAGGTGGTTTTCACCGTCAGGAGAGTGTTATCGTTCTCAACGGAAAAATGATTCTTGAGGTCCCCAAAATGGTCAAAATGGTGAGATATCAGAGGCCAGAGTTCCTGCAAATCCGATCCTTTTTCGGGTGGAATCGGTTTCTCTTCCGAATTAGGCGGGGCGTAGCTGGCTTCGCTCAAATGAATCAGGATACGGTTTCCGCCATGGATCAACAACAGCACCAACAGGATAACACAGGTCGAAGAAAGAACCAGCCAAGGCAGGCGTCCCCAAAGACGCTTCCTTCTGTCCCTTCGCAGCATGCAATCCTGGTAAACCCGCCAGTTGTTTTGAGGAGATCCTTTTGAATTCATCGTCGCTCCCGATCAATAAGCTCGGCACCGCCCATGTAAGGCCTGAGCGCTTCCGGAATGGTCACACAACCATCTGACTGCTGGTAGTTCTCGAGAATCGCCACCACGGTTCTCCCCACCGCAAGCCCTGAACCATTCAGCGTGTGGACAAGCTCCGTTCCCCGGCCTCCTTTTCTCTTAAAACGGATTTTCGCCCGTCTAGCCTGAAAATCCTCAAAATTACTGCAGGAAGATATTTCCCTGTAGAGTTTCTGGCTCGGAAGCCACACCTCCAGATCGTAGGTTTTGGCCGCGGAAAAACCGAGGTCCCCGGTGCAGAGGGAAACAACCCGGTAGGGAATCCCAAGTCTTTTCAGGATCTCTTCAGCGTTTCCAGTGAGCTTTTCCAATTCCTCGTAGGATTCCTCCGGCAGAACAAACTTGACCAGCTCAACCTTGTTGAATTGGTGCTGTCTGATCAATCCCCTGGTGTCTTTTCCATGGGAACCGGCCTCTGATCGAAAACAAGGCGTATAGGCCGTATAATAGATGGGCAGGTCCTCTTCATTGATGATCTCTTCCCGGTGGATGTTTGTCACGGGGACTTCGGCCGTGGGGATCAGATAGTAGTCCCAACCTTGCACTTTAAAGAGATCTTCCTCAAATTTCGGGAGCTGGCCTGTCCCGGTCATAGATGCGGAATTTACCATGAAAGGGGGCAGAATTTCCGTGTAGCCGTGCTCTCCGGTATGGATATCAAGCATGAAATTGATGAGGGCCCGTTCCAATCTGGCCCCTGCCCCGCGATAAAGTGCAAACCGGGCCCCGGCTATTTTCGCTGCCCGGGGAAAATCCAGAATGCCCAGTTTTTCACCAATGTCCCAGTGGGAGAGAGGTTCGAAATCCATTGGAGTCTTTTCTCCCCACGTCCTGATGACAGGATTGTCTCTCTCGTCCTGACCCACAACCACCGATTCATGGGGTAGATTGGGTATGACCATAAGCAGTTCTTCCAAACCCTCGATGAAGCCCGTAATGTCTCTTTCCTTCTCCTTTATTCCTGTCGATACATCTTTCATTTCTGAAATAAGAGCGGCTGCGTCTTTCCCTTCTCGCTTCATGTCGGCGACCTGTTCACTCACCCGGTTCCTTTCGTGACGCATTTCTTCCAGTTCTGAAAGCCGGGTTCGCCGCTCCTTATCCAAATGCTCGAATTCAGACAGGCCGAGATCATACCCCCTGTTCTTGACCATCTGTTTGATGGTATCAAGATTGGATCTCACAAATTTAAGGTCCAGCATGCAATCCTCCTTGGATTCGTTAATGATCGGCAATCGTAATTCAGTTGTGTCTTCCCATCTGAAAGCGTTATCTGGATTTCTATTACATGATCCGGAGATGATGGTCAAACTTTTTGGCAAAGCGGATTGAAATTGCCATTTCGAGCTTTCTATGGTATAAATTCCAGCACAAATTTGATGGAAGCGTAAAAAGTCCCTCCATGGACTTTTTACTAACGAAATCCGAAAAGTGCGATTTTCGGTTTCCTTACAAATCAGCGGTTTGCCATGCACCCCATTGATTTGCGTGCCCGTCCATGGGCACGATGATGACTTCCAACGAAGTCGTCTCATTCACCGGAGCTCAGGAGGAGAGCCTGAGGGTCTTTTTCGGACGCTTTCTCATAGTGCACTTGGCACAGGGTTCCAACATGGACGACTATTTGGGGTTTACGCCTCCAGAAGCCCTGGCGCTCTCTAATCGCTACCCTTAAACCCAAATGGGCGTCCATCCCCTCCGGAGTGTTTAGAAAGGGTCTTAAAAAGAGTGTCAGGCTCTCCTCCACTT
>JBAPTR010000284.1:0-1864 GCA_049282265.1 Desulfatiglandaceae bacterium
CCGTAGGGAAAGGACTATTCAATGACTACCCCGGCGGAACAAACGCTTTTAGAGAGGACTTCGGGCGTTTTCTCATAGACCCTAGACGCTTTACCTACACTCCGCTCATTCTCTGCAAAGGGACAAAACCCGCATGAACCAAAGAATGGTTTCTGCCCTTAACAAATTCGCAGTCGCTCGTGCATGTATTCCATGAAGGCATCGCCATAATCGACACTGAGCACCCACATTTGATACGTTTTTTCACAAGAGACGCCTTTATTCTCAAGGTAGTGGGTGGGGTAGCACATCACCGGGATATTTTCCATGCCATACCCTTGGGCAAGTTGAGATATAGCCTTATGAAGGATTTTCCACGGCAATTCTTCGTTTCTGAGGACGATGACCTTGATACAATTTAGCAGTTCAGATAAATTCAGCCCCCTGTCCGAGTGATCGGTGACAAGGACGGCCATGAGTTGTTCCCGCTGCTTGAGAGCATACACTTTCATCTGGCGGAGAAGCCCCTGCCGGGAATACATCGCTTCCAATTCATCATTGATATTCTCGCTGGTGTCAATAGACATGGCATCAAGGAGCAACCCCCCAGAATTTGTTTCATAAAACTCCCTCAGGGTCTCCCTGTCAGCGTTCATCAGTGGTCCCAGACGCCAGCCCGCAGGCAGACGGACATTCAGGAAACGATTCCCGACCGAAATGTACGAAAATAAGTCAACGGAGCAGGCTTGAGTGTTCTTCATACGTTTGGCAAATCGCCCAAAAACGAGGTTGGGAAAGCGGTTTTCTGGTCGGAAACAGGTCATGGCATATTTCATTTTGGATGATTGGAGTCTGTGCATATCGTTCAGATAATGCATGGTCTGCCTCAGAACCATAAGTCCGCCCATCTTGTTTCCGAGGGAGCGGCCGGAATGGTGATGAATCAACCAGGTCGGATCATAGGCCCAGACGATTGAGTGGTATCCGTAAATCGATCCGCCTTTTTGATAGAGAAAATGTTGCAGAATTGTGGAGTTGTCTTTGTAGAGCTTTCTACAGTTCTCTTTGAATTCCTTTCTGGAGGCATGGATACACTCATATTTCTTTGGATACACGAATCCTGTGGTAAAAAAGAATTCCCAGAGTGCTTCAGGGTCTATTTCACACGAGACAAAGGCGCAAGAATCGAGCCCGTTCTCCAATATCTGGTTGAGTCGCGTGTAATCATCAATCGTCGCGTCAAGGATGGCTATTCCACAGCGCAAGCGCCTATCGCCATTTTCCATTCTGTATACCACTTGCACTGAGCACGTCATGACCTTGGTTCCTGCATAATGGATGTTAAGCACAGGAATCACCATCCCCGGCATGAGGAGACAATCACATGCATCTTCGTGAACAGAGAAACCTGACGTGCACAAGTCATGAATCTCCATCTGCATGTGACTATGCAACAAAGGATGTTCAAAACGTATGGTCGGTGGCGGGTTTAATTCCAGACGCGGGTTGCGGATCTTCCGCTTCTCAAACACGTGGGCTTCTTTTTCCGAAGGATTGAGGATGACTTCAGATTTCCCGGAGTCCCTTCCAATCCGGAGGCAGGTACAGATGCCGGAAAAACAGAGAACGCCCTTTTCCCTCAGTTCCACGTCGACGCTTTTCCCGACTTCGAGGATGCGCTGATTGAAGAGGTATTCCCCTTCTAAACATACGCGAAAGCCTGTGGGACTGAAATCTCTGAGTTTTCCCCTGAGGGTTTGCCCCTTTGTCCGGATTTCAATGGAGATTTCCGAACAGGGATACCGTTTTTCCTGTCGCCTGGAAATCACGTAGCTTATGTCAGGCAGTCGAGAGGCAAAAGTCTTCTTATTTTTTGTTGTTACCG
>JBAPTR010000285.1:0-4720 GCA_049282265.1 Desulfatiglandaceae bacterium
CCAGGAACTACGAGAGATACCGAACCAGCACCCCACCCTTTAATACGCCGACAGGCAAGGTTGAATTGTACTCCAACGCCTTTGAAGCCATGGGAGAAGATCCTTTGCCGGTCTTCCATGAACCTCCTGAAAGTCCGGTGAGTACGCCGGGATTGTTCAAGGAATTCCCCTTCATTTATACACACTACCGAATTCACGGCTATATGCATAGTGAAGGTAGACAGATCAAGCGACAGCGCCAGCTGAACCCGGAACCATACCTGCAGCTGAACCCGGAAAGGGCGGCCGAGTTGGGCATTGAATCCGACGACTGGGTCTACTTGGAAACACCCAAATCGGCAGGAAAAGGGCGACTGAACTTCCGTGCCCAGTTGGTTCCTGACATGCATCCTGACGTAGTCGCCGGTCCCCACGGTTGGTGGTTTCCCGAGAAGCGCAAACCCGAATATGGCTGCTTTGAATCCAATATCAATGCCCTTGTGCCCCTTGATCCGCCTTATGATCCGATTGTCGGGGTTCCTCAGGTTCGCGCGATTCTCTGCAGAGTGTGGAAGGCCGATTCCGAACCGGGAGGGAAAAATGTCCAGTAATGCTATGAAATCGACTATGGAAGATTTGTTGCAGTTGCCCGCCTCAAGGCTGAAAGATGGCTTCTCCCCCCTATTGGAGCGGATCCGGCACTACGGCGCCGAGAAAATATTGGAGGAAAGACCGGATTTCCTGGCCGGGCTCCTGGGCAAGCTAAAAGAGGCGGATGCCGCCAGGGTGTTCAACGGCGAAGTCAAGGCGGCTGACCAATTATCTGATTTCTTGTGGGAAGGAGTGGAATTTCTCGCAAGCCAATCGAAAGAGATGAAGTCCCTTTTGGCAAAGGTTGAGAGGGATTTTCACGTCAACATAGAAGCCTCAGATAGCCCTTTTCGGAGCCACTTCGTAGTAGAAAAAGGAAAGATCCGAGGCAAGTCGGGGTTATTGCACTTCAAAAATGAAGATTTCCGATTCATGGGACCTACAGAAGTATTGATTGACCTGTTAACCGGAGATCTTTTCCTGGGCTTCGGCAACTTGAGGCTTCAGACGGCCGGACACCCGGGTTGGGTCAAGAGAATCGCTCCGATCCTGCGGGAGACCAGCAGACTGTTAAAAGGAGGTTGACGTCCCATGAACAGATCGACCTTGGATTGGGAGGAGGGAATCATGAATAGGCGTGGGCCTTCCCTGTCCACCTGCATGAATCGAAAACAAAGAAGATGCTTTCATGGATTTTAGCCTCGACACCGAACAGAAGCAGATCGTCTCCCTACTGGATGACCTTGGAAAAAAGGAATTCGCTCCTAAGACCGCGCGCTGGGATGAAAACCAGGAATATCCATGGGGAAACGTCCACCGCCTGCGGGCAAGCGGCTTGCTGGGAATGACCATTCCCGAGGCTTACGGCGGCCAGGGTCGCCCCTTAATCGACGCCATCCTGGCGGTGGAGACCGCCGCAAAGTACTGCGGCGTGACCGCACGGATCCTGGTGGAGACCAATATGGGCGCCCTTGGCTGTGTCATGGCTTACGGCTCCGAGGATCAACGCCGTCTGGTGGCCCGCTCGGTGTTCCAAAGAAAATTGGGATTTCGAAAGAAATCGTGAAGCACGACGCCACTTGGCGGGAACAGCGATCCCCTTTGAAGAGGATCTACCGATGCCGTCGTGCGCGCTTGACTTGTAGCCGGCAGGGTGAAGATGAGTTTCCCGCACTGATCGCCATCATCCTCATGGCATATAAATGTGCTTTCCCAGGGCGTTCCTTGCCGCCTCGACAAAGGATTCGCTCAGGGTAGGGTGGGGGAAGGATGCGGAGGCCAAATCATCCAGAGTCGCCTCCAACTGAATAGCCAACACCCCTTGTCCTGCCATCTCAGCGACATTTCTTCCGATGAAATTTACTCCGAGGACCTCTCCGAATCTCTTTTCGGCAATTATCTCTATCAATCCCTCTGACTCGCCGATCATCATACCGAAAGGGTTCATGCTCAACGGCGCAGCGCCGACAATCACGTCGTACCCGGACGCCTTGGCCTCCTTTTCCGTCATCCCCACACAGGCCACTTCCGGACTTGTAAACAGGACCCTCGTCAAGGTATGTGGGTTAAGGACTGACGGTTTTCCCATGGCGTTTTCAGCGGCTATGATCCCTTGCTGCGCAGCAAGGTGGGAGTAGTGTTTCTCGGGAGTTCCTGCGACATCGCCTATGGCGTATACCCCCTTTACTCCTGTTTCCATGCGTTCATTGACAGGGATATGCCCGCTGTCTTCGTCAAGACCTATCTCCCTGAGACCTAATTCTCGCAATGAGGCCGTTCGGTCCACTGTAATCAGTTTGTCTACCGTTACTTTCTCACGGGCATCCTTGACTTCCACATCGACACAGAGCCCATCGCTTTTTCGGGTCGCGCTGATGATGCAGCACTTTGTCCGGATCTCGACTCCTTCGTTTCTCAACGCTTTTGAGAGGCGAGTCGAAATCGTCTTGTTTTCTCCCGGAAGGATCCGTTTCTCAGGTGTGACAAGGAAGGTCTGAACGCCGTAGCGGCGCAGAAATTGAGCTATTCCCAGAAGCCACGGACTTTGACCACTCAGCAGGACTTTGCCGGGTAACGCCTTCATTTGGAGCAAGAAATCGCTGTTCACAACCTCTTCAAGATCAGCCCCGGGAAAAGTGGGTTTCGACCAGGCTGCACCGGTAGCCAAAATGACGGATTCGCAGGAAAGGGACATCCCATTGACCCGGACGGTTCCCTTCCCAACGAGCTTTCCCTGGCCCTCGACGACCTTCACCCCTCTTTTCATGAGGGTGCTTCTGACGCCTTGCCGCATGAAATCGATCAGCCTGCTTTGTCTATCGATCAATGACCCAAAATCTTTCGAAACATTGGTGAAATGAATTCCCATTTCCTCCGCGACAGGGAGGGAACCCAAAAACTTCGAAGCCTCCAGCATATGTCCGAAAGGAATGCACCCTCGGTTCATACACTGACCGCCGAGCTGTTGACTCTCAACGATAAGCACACGGCCTCCCAGCTGTTCAGCCCTTATGGCGGCCGGGACACCTCCCGCTCCTCCGCCTACAACGATCAAGTCCCAATTTCTATCCATCTCTCTTCCCGCTCTTACATCCACACTTCCCCTGTAATTTTCTTACCTTTCGGCTTCAAGAAAAGGGCCTATTAAGAGGCATATACGCCCTTCACAATATCGTATAGCCCTGTAGGAACAGTGCATTCATGTTCCGCAAATGACACTGCCCCATCGATTTCCTTCTTCACTTGGCTTTCTATCTCCTCGATTTCTCCTCCGGACAATACCCCTTCCTCCAAGAGCTCCTTTTTGAACCTTTCCACGGGATCTTTCATCCTGCCCGCCTTTTTTTCATCTTCGGATCTGTACATGTCCGGATCGGCCATCTGATGACCCGTCCACCTTTGGGTCATGCACTCCAGTAGGGTGGGGCCTTCTCCGGCCCGTGCCCTGTCGATCGCCGTACGCTTGGCCTCATAGACCGCCCGCACATCGTTTCCGTCCACGGTAATGCCCGGAATCCCATAGGATGCGGCGCGCGCAGAGAGTTGCGTCAATCCGCCGGTGGCACGCTCAATGGGAACGGATATGGCCCACTGGTTATTGATGAGGACGAACAAAACCGGCGCCTTGAGAGCTGCCGCCAGATTGATCCCCTCGTGGAAATCTCCCCTGTTCGAGGCGCCATCTCCAAAGAGACATACTGCCACTCCGCCCTTTTTCTTCATCTTTTGCGCAAGTCCGAGGCCGGTAGCCACAGGGATGATGGACCCGATAATGCCGGGACTGGGGATTATGCCCTTCGTCAAATCGCCGTACATATGGGACCCCCCCGGAATCCTACCTCCTCCCATACATTCCTTTCTGCAAAACCGGCCCGCCAGCATCTCCTTCAGAGGCAATCCCTTGATAAGTTCAGGGGTCTTTCCTCGGTGCGCCAGGGTGATGCAATCATCCTCTCTGAGCCCGTAGGCCACTCCCACATTGGTTGCCTCCTGCCCCAAACCTGGATGAACGTGTCCCCTTATTTTTCCACCTCGATACAGCATCATTACCCGTTCCTCGAGCCTTCTGTCGAGGATCATCCAATAAAGCATCTTTTTAAGATCGTCGTCGGACAATTTCATAACTCCTCCCCTTTTCCTTTAGCGCAGCCCCAACATCATCATATTGAGATCCTCGAGCATCCCCTTTAATCTACAGAGGAACCGCGCGCCGGGCGCTCCGTTGACCGCCCTGTGGTCAAACACACCGGTAATCATAACCTTCTTTCTTATTTCGATTTTTCCGTCCACGGCAACGCAAGGCTGCTCCCTCACGGTCCCCATGGCGACAATCGTTGTTTGTGGTTCGAGTAAGAGCGGCACGGCCGCGTAGACGTCGAAAGGCCCGAGATTTGTGATTGTTATGGTCCCGCCCTGGACGTCTTCAGGTTTTAGGATCTCTGACCTCGCCTTCTGGACGACTTCCTCGATCTCTTCAGCTAAATCCAGGATGGATTTTTCACGGACTCCCTTGACGACTGGAACAACCAGTTTCTCGCCGACCTCGACGGCGACGCCGATATTGATATCTTTCTGCAAGACGTAGCCATCGTCATAGCAGTACGCATTGATTTCGGGAACCAGATCAATACCGGCTTGCATAGACTTCATC
>JBAPTR010000286.1:0-3067 GCA_049282265.1 Desulfatiglandaceae bacterium
CTCCAAGACAGCATCTGCATTGGGATGAACCTCATCCTCCAAAAACCAGCGGACTGCTACCGAGGCATCAATGATCCACATCAATTATCATATCCTCTGAGCTTCCGGAGCAATTCAATACTGGCGGTTCTTTCCCGCTTCTTCCCACGCAGTTTTTTTATTGATGACAAGAGTTGTTGCTTCTTTTCCTCAGCCTGCCAGTCTAAAAATCGTTTCTCAAATTGTTCAGGAGTAACCAAAACAGCACGGATCTTCCGGCCCTTGCTGATAAAGATAGGTTCACCTTTTTCGGTCAGGCGGTCCAAAATCTCTCCAAGATTGTTACGGATTTTCAGGGCATTCACTTCTTCCATTGTCAATCCTCGCAAAAAAGTTGGTTCTTTCGGCCAAAAAGCCATTTATGATTCTCCCTCACGCGCGTCAGAGCGAAGCGGACTTGCCCGCCTACGTTGCGTGGTGGACTTGCCCGCCTACGTTGTGGGGTGGACTTGTCCGCCTATGCTGTTTGGCGAAGATCCCGCAAATCGGGGTTCACTGCGTTCACTTGAAACACAGAGATATCAGCGATAATTTTCTTAGAAGTACATAATCTTTCAGAATGACCTGCAAAGCACGCACTTCCAGTGTGAAACAATTGGCAGCCTTGAAAAATACCGGCCAAGCCGGTCCCCCAAGCTTTCTGGTCTCCGCCTGAGACACCGGAAATTGAATTTATTCTATACTCCATTTGTGTATATGTCAAGTGATTACGTGTCTACACACATCATGGGTAAATTGCAGTATACCTGCTACATTATCGGGACCTCGTCCATTTGCCGGATGATTCCGCCTGCCGACGTACAAGGCACAAGAATAGTGGTGCGGGAGTGATCTTTTCAGCAATTAGTCCTTGACATTTCACATTTCTTATCGAATAATTTCAATCTGTTATCTTGGCCAAACTCACAAGCGCGGCAGGTAATAGAAGGTCCCTCGGATATTCAGATAGGAGATGTCTTTATGCCAATGTTCATGGGCGCTTTTCGGTCCTCTGAATCCATCCCCTTTTTTCGAGGTCCCCGGGTTCCATTGCTTTGAAAAAAAAAGCATATGAATTGACGCATTCGCGTCTGAGCCATGGAGGGGCGCCATTGATAGTTGCGATTTTCGATTTTGATGGGACGATGACCAAAAGGGACACTCTGATCCCATTTTTAAAGTACGCTTTAGGATGGTGGAAGTTTTTATGGGTGGCCCTACGCAGTCTGGCTGACATTACAAAATTTATGCTCGGAAGCCTCGATAGGCAGACGATGAAAGAGAATTTGTTGCGACGATCGATATCGGGAAGGTCGTACGACGACTTGGTTCGTGTCGGTAAGGAGTTTGCAAAGACTCAGATTCCGCGCATGGTGAGGCAAGAGGGTATTGACAGGCTGCAGTGGCATATAGCGAATGAACACAAGTGCATGCTCGTGAGCGCATCGCTGGATATATATCTTGAGGCGTGGGGCGGAATACACGGATTTGACGGTGTAATTTGCTCCAGACTGGCGGTTTCTAACAACGGCACAGTCAACGGCAGACTCGTGGGCAGAAATTGTAGAGGAAAGGAGAAGCTGAGACGTTTGTACGAGCAGTTGCGACCAGGCGACATATCGGAGCTTTATGTTTACGGTGACAGTGCCGGCGATTCGGACTTGCTGGCTGTTGCCGATCATGCGTTTTACCGGTCATTTTCGAAAGAGGTTGCGTGGCCGATTTAAGTCTGGTTTTTATCACTTTTAGAGATGAACGCTTGGCGGATATTTTTTAATCATTGACACAACACGGTTTGGCAGGGAATTTATGGGAATTTGTCACCACCTTCGAGAATGGTAATAAACGTTGAGAAAATGGTGTATGAAACGATGAGGATAAGCAGAAAAAATCCAATCTTCAATCCTTTTCCAGGCATGCCGATGAGAGGGAAGAATATGAAGACCATCGCCTCATAGTCGGGAAATGACAAGAATGATTTAAAATTCCTGCTGAAGAAAAACTCCCTGTATTTTTGGAGGGCCAGGACCATTAAATTTGTGCTTTTTAGCTTTTGATGATCGCTGTTTTTGATGACAGAGCCGGCAAGAAAGCTGACATAGTATTCAACTAGGTGACCAAACACCATGGCTAAGAGAACGGCGGAAAAAAGCAGGCCCTGGCCGAATGCCAGACAGCACAAAATGAATATGTCACCAAAAAGGTCGGAAATGTGATCAAAATAGCGGCCGAATTCCGATGTTCTTCCGGTAAGTCTCGCCACAGGTCCGTCCACACAGTCAAAAACATAAGCCAAGTAATAGCAAACAGCGCCGGCAGCAAGTCCAGTTCTTGTTGTCCCCAAAAAAGCCAGCCCGGATCCAAGACGGAAAAAAAGAGAAAGAATGGTTATCTGATTTGGTGAAATGTTTGATCTATTGGCCGCCAGAGTTACAAGCCGATTGGCCACAGGGAGTACAAATATGGAAGCCCACCACGTCTTAAGCGCCAACAAACCTTCCACATCCGCTAAAATGAATCTGTTGTACCCGCTCTTCAAATCACCGCTCCAGGGCGCTTTCATGTCCGTTTATTTCAAAAACACTCCCCGTGGTGTCCATCAAAAACGCCATTAAGATCCTGTCCGCAACGTACTTCGGGGAAAGGAGCGTTTGAGAATCTTCCTTACCGAAATTCCGGTACCTGAGCGGGGTAGCGACCCGAGCGGGGCTGACTACATTAACCTTGATGTTGGAGTCGGAGACCTCTTCGGCCAATGCCTGACAAAAATTGACAAGGGCGGCCTTCGAACTACTGTAAGCTGAATATCCGCCCCGCCCACGGGTGTAAGAACTGGAACTCACAAACAGCAGGTAGCCGAATCCCTGCTTTTTGAAATACCCCAGTGCAGATCTGGAGAGCAAAAAGGCTCCCTTAATGTTCAAATCATATATGTAATTCCACTCATCTTCCTCCATAAATGCCACATTTCTTCGCAGGAGATCTCCGGCACAGTTGATGATGAAATCCAACCTGTGTTCTTTTTGGAATATGAAAGAAAGGGCATTAT
>JBAPTR010000287.1:0-4498 GCA_049282265.1 Desulfatiglandaceae bacterium
CCGAGAAAGACAACGATGCAGGTGACAATAATCTGACCTGCGAGTTTGTGCTGGGGATCCATGTCCCGGATGTCATCCGCAAGCCCCAGCAGGAACATGGCACTCGCGCAGGCCATCATGGGCAGATAGGGATTCCCATATGCCTTCCAACCCAGCAGAAAGGCCAGCAGGGCCCACACCCCCACCATGGAAACAAAAATGCCGACACCGCCCAGGAGCGCGGTTTGCTTCTTGTGCCAGCGGTCGCCTTTGGGAACCGCCACTTGCCCTGTAGCCAATGCCATTCGCCTCACCGCAGGGGTGAGTATCAGACAAAGGATGAAACTTGCCCCTGCAGCTATCAAGAAGAGATAGATCGACGACGGCACCACTTAACTTTTCACCTCTCTGCCCGGTGATTTTCTCTTAAGGAGGCCATGAACGATGCCCAGATCCCTCAGAAAATTGATGGATTGCTCGCGGGAAACCCGCCTGAGCAGATAGATACACGCCATAAGCAGGAACAGGTCCGGAAGCCATATACCGATTTCCGGGGCGAGGTATCCGGTATCGCAGATGTTTTTCACACCCGCAAAACTGATGTAATAGGCAAGAAAGACAACCAGACTGATTCCCACCCCGGCTGATCGTCCCCGCACTCTCACGTGTGCCCCCAGCGGTGCCCCGATAATTCCCATCAGGAATACCGCAAGGGGGACGGCAAGCTTTTCATAAAGCTTTACCTTCAACGCGTTGATTTTTTTGTCCCCTTTTCCGGAGCTGCTTATCCTTTTCATCAACTCCCCGACCCTCATCTCGCTGACATGTTTTTTCCGGGATTGAAGGGCGGCCATGATATCGTTCAGACCGATATTCAGGTCATAGGTGTCGAAATGTATGGTCCTGGCCGCTTCCAGGGTCTTCTCCACCATGAAGATCGTCCCGTTTTTAAAACGCAGGGTGATCACCTTTTTCCCGGGCTGGGCCAGTATCTTGCCCTCCTTGGCAATAATGGTGTTTGTCGTCTCCGGGTCACGCCGATCCACAACAAAGAGGTCTTTCATCAACCGTTCCCGGCCCGAAAAATGATTCACGTAAAACACCACGTTATCAAAGGGCTCGCAGAAGACCCTCTCCTTGATCCCCAGATCGGCCCTTGACTTAGCAATCTGAAAAAGCAGATTTCTGAATGATCGGTCTCCCCATGGCACGCTAGAAATGCTCAAAATGAGAGCCGCCAAGAAACCCACGATGGATATGAGGGCAACCGGAGGCAGCATTTGGTAAAGGCTGATCCCGCAGGCCTTCATGGCAATGATTTCACTGTCGGCAGACAATCTGAGAAAGGCCACCAGGACGGCTATAAGGGTTGCCGCGGGCAGGGCAAATACAATTATGTCCGGCACCAGGTAAAGCAGCATCCTGCCCATCTGCCCTACCTGGGCCCCCCGGCTCACCACCATCTCTGTGACGGAGAGCATCCTGGTGGCCAGGATGATGAATATGGCCACAAAAAGGGTCACCAGAAAGGTGGGCCAAATCTCGTTGAAGATGTACTTGTGAAGGGTCAGGTGCACGTCTCTATTCTTCCTTCGCTATCATATCCGGCAACCGCTCGTCCGGGATATCTTTCAGGCACGGATAGGACTTGTCTTTTTCAGAGAGCAGGGGCTTTTCGACCGGCCAGCTGATGGCCAGGTCAGGATCAGACCACAGGACTCCGCCTTCGCTTTCCGGTGAATAAAAATTGCTGCATTTGTAGTGAACGTGTGCCGTGTCGCTCAGCACCAGAAATCCATGAGCAAATCCACCGGGCACAAAGAGTTGACATCTGTTCTCATCTGATAATTGTACGGACGTCCATCGGCCGAATAAAGGGGATCCACGACGGATGTCCACAGCCACATCAAAAATTTCACCTTGAACTACTTGCACAAGCTTCGCTTGCTGCTGTGGTTCTTGGTAATGGAGTCCTCGGAGGGTTCCTCTAATGGAAAATGAGACATTATCCTGGACAAACCAGACATCGATGCCGTATTCCCTGTACCGCCTCTCCTGGAATGTCTCCATGAAATAACCGCGGTGGTCCTCGAAGGCATCAGGCTCCACAATGAGAACACCCTCGAGAGGTGTGGTTAAGACGTTCACACTTAGATCCTCTCACTCTCAAGTATCTTCATGAGATATTTCCCATAGCCGTTTTTCATAAGTGGTTTTGCCAGAGATTCCAATTGCTTTTCGTCAATGTATCCCAAGCGATAGGCGATCTCCTCCACACAGGAAATCATAAGCTCCTGTCTTTCCTCTATGACCTGGATAAAATTCGCTGCCTGCATCAGGCTTTCATGCGTGCCCGTGTCGAGCCAGGCTATGCCTCGTCCCAATTTCTCCACATGGAGTTCACCCATCTCCAGATAGATGCGATTGATATCAGTAATCTCCAGTTCACCTCTGGCCGACGGCCTGAGATCGGCTGCAATATTCAGCACGCGGTTGTCATAGAAATAGAGTCCCGTAACCGCATAGTTCGACTTGGGATGAGCCGGTTTCTCTTCGATATGAATGGCTCTATCAGACTCATCAAAACTTACGACGCCATATCGTTCGGGGTCCTTGACCCAGTAACCAAAAACCGTTGCTCCCCGTTCCTTTGCCACTGCTTTCTGCAGCTTTTCCGGAAACCCGTGTCCATAAAAGATATTATCCCCAAGGATCATGCAGACAGAATCTTCTTCCACGAAATCGCGGCCGATGACAAAAGCTTGGGCCAGACCCTCGGGCCTTGGCTGTTCCACATAGCTGAACTGCAAGCCCCACTGCTCTCCATTCTCCAAGAGATCCTTAAAGAGCGGTAGATCTTGGGGTGTGGAGATGATCAGTATTTCCCGTAAACCTGCCAGCATCAGGACCGACAACGGGTAATAGATCATCGGCTTGTTATATATGGGCAAAAGCTGCTTGCTCACCACCCGGGTTATGGGATAAAGGCGCGTACCGCTGCCTCCCGCTAAAATAATGCCCTTCATCGCTCCCTTTCTCCGTTAGCCTTTTTGTTCACACCTAAGATTTCCTTATCCAACGCCTTCTGCCTTGAACCTTAAGCCTTGCCTGCATATTGTTTCTCCATCCACTCCCTGTAAGCACCTGTCTGAATCGATTCAACCCAAGTGGGATTATCGATATACCAACCAACAGTCTTTCTCAATCCACTTTTCAGTGATTCCTTTGGTGACCAGCGTCGGTAAACCATAGGTGTGGTGATAGGCCCTCACCAGATGGTCACTCGCCGCCTTGGATGTCGAATAGGGGCTGTTAGGGGCATAAGGGGTATTTTCGTCGAAGGCTGGATCATCCTGGCCGAGCGACCCATAGACCTCATCCGTTGACACATGAAGAAAGCGAAATTCGCCTTTCTCCTCCTCGCCGAGTCCATTCCAATAGTGTCGTATTTCCTCCAATATGTGAAAAGTACCCATGACATTTGTCTTTACAAAATCTTCAGGACCATCAATTGATGGAATCGTAAAAAGTCCGTCCGTGGACTTTTTACTAACGGAAACTGAAAAGTGTGATTTTCGGTTTCCTTACAAATCAACGAGTTACAAAACAACCCATTGATTTGCGTGCCCCTCCATGGGCACGTTGATGACTTTTTGCGAAGTCATCATCAATTGAACGGTCCACATGAGACTCTGCAGCGAAGTTTACCACCGCACAGGGGCGATAGCGCACAAGGGCATCCCGAACCAGTGTCCGGTCTCCGATATCCCCGTGGATGAAGATGTGGCCTGGATCATCCTGGATCGCATCCAGGTTCATGAGATTTCCGGCATAGGTCATAAGATCCAGATTGACGATACGAATCACACCGGCTTTCCGCAAACCCAGCACAAAATTGCTCCCGATAAATCCGGCCCCTCCCGTTATGAGGTATATCTTCATTTGTTTTTTCTTTCCCCCCCGAATAAACAATCAGAAAACCGGCCACAGGTCCTAGATAAGATCCAGAATCCGGCATCAGCGGTGAATCCCATTGACTTCACATCCGTAAGATAATGACCGGCCTTGAGCCGGTTCGTTTTGAAAACGATCGGGCAGACTCCTCGGACGGTTTGATAGTTTTGAACGATTTAACGTTCATCGTTTCCGATTGATAGCATTCTTTTATATGCTCCATACACTTTTCCGGCCAGCACACAATAATCCCTATTCTTTTTAACCCACCCCCTGCCGTGCTGCCCTATGGCACAGCGCTCGGATTGTGTCAAGCCCAAAATGTTTTTTATTGCATTGGCAAATTCAATCACATCCCAGGGCATGCACATTCCCCCACCACTCTCCAAAATCACCTCTCTTTGCTCCGGGATATCGCTGGCCACTGCAGGTATCCCCAATGCCAGGTACTCAAGCAATTTGATCGGAGAACTGTTCACATATACACGGTTTATAGGAACTGGTGACACTCCCAATTGACTACCGTATATATAGGCAGGAACCTTTTTCCTTGGCACCCATCCTG
>JBAPTR010000288.1:0-48508 GCA_049282265.1 Desulfatiglandaceae bacterium
ACACTCGCCTGTTGCCCCTTAAAATAATTCATATTCTGGATCTGTCAAGCATCATCCCCTGCTTTTCCCGCCCTGTCATAAAGCTGCTGACATCATTCTCTTGTCATATGATTCGCGTGTAAACAGGACCGGGTTTGCACCTTCAAAATTGGGATGAGATGGTAACTTCGTGCTTCTAAAGGTTTTTCCTCCCGCACAACTTTATGTCTGTCCACCATCGCCATGGCCTCAGCTTGGATCTCATCCCTGAGAGATTCCGGTTCCAGGACCGGGGCATTGGCTCCCCAGCTCATGATCCAGGATTTCAGCTCAACCGTCTCGGCCACTTCCACTTCAAAGTCAATAAACCCGTCGGCCCGGTTCCATCAAATTTAGGTGAAAAGGAAAATAAAGAACTGTAAAGAGGATTGATTTCTGTGCTGGATCCGTTCTCCCTAAAGTCAAAAAAAATCAACCCGTGCGAAAGGCTTGACGGATAGTCGCAAGGGGCAAGAAAAGTTCAAAGGGATTGTCCGGAAGAGGGATAAAGCCAAACTGATGGTAAAATAACGCGGCTTCATCGTTTTTCGCGTCAACAAAAAATCCTATGAGGCCCAGGTGTTCCCAGACTTTCAATACCCTGCCCATGGCATTAATCATCATGTGAGTCCCAAGTCCTCTCTTCTGCTTGTGTTTTGCTACTGCCAATCGGCCAAGTTTTACAGCTGGGGCTCGGCTTGGGTACTTCTCGGGGAGTTTCTCGACAAGTATTTCACAGGACGCCAGGGTGAAGAAGCCGAGAATTTCGGAAGGATTTTCTTCATCCACCAGCACGAAAGTATGGGAGATACCCTTTTCACTATGCTGGCGTGCAGTGTCGCGAAGATACCGGTCCAAGTCGGCATTGCCACAATCGAATCCCTGTCTGTTATGAGAGCGGGTGAGTATCTCAATTCTCATCGGTATCGTGCGACTTTTGATATAGCTTGGCTGCTTTTTTCAATTTTGCGGTTGGTTTCGGCGGATGAGCGAAGGCTTCGAAGAAGGCAGATGCTGAACGGGAGGTCATTCTAATGAGTTGCTCCTTTTCGATTACCTCCCGGGCCTTCTCGTATGCCGACTGAACGATGAACTGGTTCAGGGTTGCCCCCGTAAGATCAGCAGCCTGTAAGAGCGTTTGGTATACTTTGGGAGTTACTCTTGCCGAAACCCGTTGATTGTTCTGGGTAGTAGGCATGTTTTGAGACCTCGCTTTTTTTGTAGTCTTAAATTCGATTTCCGTACAAAGAATACCATTGCGGTGCCAAAATGGCAACATAGACTTTAAGACTTGAGCATACCCCATGTCTTGGTTCTCAACACAGTTTTCTATATGCAGGATCTTCTCTCAAATCCGGATTTGGTCAACAGCAACTTTTCCTTGTTGTCTCTTCTGAACAATTGCGGGCCAGTCATGACAATGATTTGCAGATTGAATTGACAAGCCGATTCATATAGCGTCATTTCTGTATTTTCTTTTGGTTTTCTTTGTCTCCCGTTTGCGGTTTGAAAATATACGAATCTGAGAAAAGGCATAGCAATCGGGATGTTACCTGATATCTGAAAAATTGGCGTGTTACTACAGATTTTGGGTGTGTTTTTGGATGCCCTGGATCTGCTGGACGATTACGATCACCAACGAATAAGGTTGGGGCAGATCCGCAAAGGCGAGTTCAAAGGGGTATCTTACAGCGAGGCCATGCAGATTATTGACCAGCTTCGAACGGCCTATGGGGCATCACCCCTGTTCGGGAAAGAAAAAGACGCCCGGGCGGTTTATCTTGACCGGATCGCAGAACTTCTCGCTAATGCAGGGTGTTTCCGAAAGCCTGGCTGGACGCTGCTCCATCCTGAACATGTTGAACCTCTCATTCAGGGAGCTGAAAGAAAATGAAAGATTCTGAAACAGCAGCTGAATTCACGCTTTCCAATAGACAATTTCAGCGTTTTCAATGGATGAACACCTGCTATTCCGTTTGAATCGGCCGCTAGAGAAGCGAAGAAGCCCGGTACCGTCTACTTTCCATAGTGATCGGAAAGGTATTGAATGATGGCCTTTGCCTCTTCATCCGAAATGGGGCAGCCATTGGCATTTTTCATCCGCATGACCGTTTTTTGCCATTCCTCTGCCGTCTTTCTCTTGGACTTAACTCTTTTTAGACCGTGACACAGCCCGCATTTTTTCTCAAAAAGGGAGTTGCCATCCAACTTGGTCTGTTCGGCACTGTATAGCGGAGTCCCCCATACGCCTAATAAAACCATTGCCAGCATGTATGCCATCAGTTTTTTCATTCCCCACCTCTCTTGGTTAAGATTTTCGCCTTTTCCCGCTCAAAGTCCGGGATCCTGGACTTGACCTCGGAAAAAATTGAACGTGGCGAAACTGGCTATATCATTTCTTTATATCACATTTCTGAAGAAATAGTATAATTATCTACCAAACCCACCGTCTAATTTGCGCACCATGTATTTCGACGGGGATTTGGAGACATTCCTGATCACCACCTGTGTGGAAGCAGTTGAAGCCTGTTCCTTTTGAGGAACTATTTTTTCACCCGCCGTATTGACACCAAATAACTCCCTAGGACCGCCTTGTTGAGGAGACATTTTACTTTTCCATTTAGCCGGCTATTTTTCTTGACTCTTTCATATTTTTGCTTTGGAATAGGTCAAAAGGTTTTTCAGGCCACAAGGAATGCGGGCGGGGTGCTGAACATATGATAAATTCTTCAAAAGATCGGTGAACCGGAAAAGGAGGGAAAGATCATGGATCACAAGCCTATTGATCTTCACAATGCCTTTGGGGATGGAGTACTGGGTCGACGGAGATTTTTTACGCAGCTGGCCCTTATCGCTGCAGGTGCAGTTGCTGCTTCGTCTTTGCTGCCCTTCCTGGAAAACTACGATGCTCTTGCGGGAATCGTTCCAGAGGATGATCCCCGTATCCAGTCAGACTACATAACCTATCCGGGGGCAACGGGCGAGATCCGTGCGGATCTGGTACTGCCGAAAGGAGATGGGAAAGTACCGGGCGTGATCGTTATCCATGAGATCTGGGGTCTCACCCCTTATATCGAAGATGTGGCCAGGCGGTTGGCAGTGGAGGGTTTTTTAGCCATAGCCCCCGATGCATTGTCCCCCCTTGGAGGCTCGCCGGAAGATCCGGCAAAGGCTCGCTCCATGATGGAGCGATTGGACAGTGAAACCACTGTAAAGAATTATGTGGCGGCGTTGAAATATCTTGGGACCCGTCCCCAATGCAACGGAAACGTCGGTGTCATCGGTTTCTGTTGGGGAGGAGGAATGGCAAACCAGCTTGCGGTAAACGCGCCTGACTTGAAAGCGGCAGTGCCCTTCTACGGCATGCAGCCCTCACCTGAGGATGTCCCTAAAATCAAAGCATCTCTTCTTCTCCACTATGCGGGAAATGACAACCGGATCAATAAAGGCATCCCGGCATTCGAGGAGGCCTTGAAAAAGGCCTCCATTGATTACAGGCTTTACATGTACAAAGGAGTCGAACATGCCTTTCACAACGATACAAATGCCGCACGATATAACAAGGAGGCTGCCCAGCTGGCCTGGAAACGCACGATTGAGTTTCTTAAGGAGAAACTGAAGAAATAGATCCGGGTCATTTTCCCAAACAGCATTTCTTGTATTTCTTTCCGCTTCCGCACGGACAGGGATCGTTGCGACCCGTTTTGGCCCGGGCCGGGAACCCGGCAGAGGGTATTCGCCGGGTTTGCCTGCGCTGCAGAGCTGCCAGTTCTTTCACAAACGGCTGGATGTGGTTAAAGAAGCATTTGTAACCTGCACAGAGGTAGTTCAATCCCTCCTCTCCGTCCGGAGCTCGACTGAACCGGTTCTTGGGGCACTCGCCATTGCACAAGGCCAGAAACTCGCACTGCCGGCAGTAATGGGGTAGACTGTCTGATTTAATCCGTCCGAAGCCGATCAAGTCCGGGCTCTCCAGCAATCGCACAAGGGGGGTTTCCTGGATATTCCCGAGATGATGTCCGGAGTCTACAAAATGATCGCAGCAAAAGAAGTCGCCGTTACATTCCATGACAGGAATATCGCCGCAGGTTCGCCGAAAGATACAGAGCTCGTGCTCCTGGCCCAATGCGGTTTTAGCTGCTTCCTCAAATAGCTGTACTTTGATCCTGCCGATATCCCGATCCCGCCATTGATCAAATACGGTGCAGAGAAACCGGCCGAACGCCTCCGCCGGAACGCTGGCGGGGCTCACGCCATTCTCCGCGTCCGGCTCAGGATCGACCAGGGGCAGAAATCCAATATATCGTCCCCCGATCTCCTCAAAAAACCCATAAACCTCATTGGGGTATTGTACGTTGTGGGCATTGACCACACATAGTATGTCCGGCGTTATTCCGTGCCGTCGCAGGAGACGATATCCTTGCATGGCCTTCTTATGGGTGGGCCTCCCGTCCTTGGTAAGGCGGTATTTGTCATGTATCTCCTGCGGTCCGTCCAGACTGAGCCCGACGGAGAAGCTCTCTTTTGCCAAGAAACGGCACCATTCTTCTGTCAAAAGGGTCCCATTGGTCTGGATACCATTGGCTATGCGCTTTCCAGGGGGCCGATGCTTCTGCTGTATTTCCAGGACAACACGATAGTAATCCGGCCCGAGGATGGTCGGCTCGCCTCCATGCCAGGAGAATCTGATGACCGAATCCCGGGACGCATTGATATGCTGGGCGATGTACCTCTCCAGAATATCATAGGGCATCCGGATCAAATGATCCTTTGGGTAAAGGTCCTCTTTCTCCAGATAGTAACAATAGCGACAACCAAGATTGCAACCGGCCCCGGCCGGTTTGCTGAAAATCTGAAATGAGCGGGAGACCTTATCCATCACTCCATTACCCCATCGTCCAATTCCCTTTTATTGGGGAATATCTTTTGCGTTCTATCCTACGAATCAGTGTTTCGCGTAGAATACCAGGAGCATCCAGTCGTCCTGTTCATGGCATAGTATGGTGCCAATATCAAGTACATATAATGCCAATTAACTTATTAAATAGCATCCCGATATCCACTGTAAGGATTTCCGCTTGGAAAGGAGTCCGGAATTCTATATGCTGGAAAAAATGCGACCTGTCGGAACGCTGTCATTGATTGTGCTCATATCCTTGTGGATCGGTCCGGGATTCTTGACAGGATCAGGGTTCTATTCTTCACGAATGGCAGTAATTAACCGGCATTGATCATGATGAAGAGGAGTAACGGATAGTCCATGTCAAAGAATTTCTACGAGACCCTGGGCGTATCAAAGGATGCGTCCGATGAGGCAATCAAAAAGGCCTACCGCAAACTCGCGCGGAAGTGGCACCCCGACATCAATCCGGGAAATAAAGAGGCCGAGCGAAAATTCAAAGAGATATCCCACGCCTATGATTGCCTCAGCAAAAAGGATAAAAGAGCACTCTACGACGAATTCGGGGAAGAAGGCCTTCGCGCAGGTTTTGATGCCGGCCAGGCCAGAGAATACCGCCAGTGGGAAAAATACCAGCAAGAGAGCCCCCGCGGTGCGGGGCCTGAATTCGGGCGGTATCACAGCTACGAGGATGTCTTCGGGGATCTTTTCGGCTTCGAAGGGGGGGCCGGAACAGACGCGAAGTTGAAGGGAAGAGATATAGAGCACGACATGTCCATCGATCTGGTTTCAGCACTGAGAGGGTTTCAAACCACGCTTTCCATGCAGAGGCCGCAATCATGTTCCCAATGCAAGGGGTCGGGGATGGATCCCAATTCCAAGATGAGCACCTGCCCTGCATGCGGCGGTTCGGGACGCATTAATGTCGCCCAGGGACCCATCCAGTTCACCAAGGTCTGCCCTCAATGCAAAGGGCACGGGAGTATTGGAAAACCCTGCTCCGTGTGTCACGGAAGCGGGCAGGTCCTCGGCACGGAGAGCATCAATGTCACCATTCCTCGAGGAGTGAAAGAAGGTTCGAAAGTCCGTATTGCAGGCAAGGGGGAACCCGGTCTGAACGGTGGGCCGCCCGGCGATCTCTATCTTGTGGCCCATATCAAGCCGCACCCCTTTTTGGAGCGGAAGGGCGATGATCTCTATATGGAGGTGCCGGTCACCGTTCGGGAGGCCATGACAGGCGGAACCATCACCATCCCATCCATTGACGGCGACATCAATCTCAAGGTGCCGCCGAAAAGCCAAAGCGGGCAGACGCTGAGGCTGAAAGGGAAAGGCGCCATAAACCTCAAGACGAAAAAGAAGGGAGACCTCCTGGTCAAACTGGTTGTCAAGGTTCCCAAGACGGATGACGGCGAGATCCTGGCAGCTGTGAAAAAGATGGACAAACTCTATGAAGGGGATGTTCGGAAGGATATCAGGTTTTGAAGGGTCCCAGTTTTTCCTGAATGTGCCCGGCCAGATCCTGGAAAATATCGTCGAACTGCCTTCTCATTTCAATCATACTCTGCCTCATCCGGAGAATCACCTCAACGCCCGCCAGGTTGACGTCCATTTCCTCAACAAGAATCTTGGCAAGCCTGAGTCTTTCGAGGTCCTCGGGGGCGAACAACTTAGTCGAGGAGTTCTCGCGGCAGACGGAACAAACAATATCTTCCTCCTCCAATTCACAGAGAAAACGCTCAGTGATTTGGAAGTGCTCGACAACTTCAGTTATCGTCCAGAATTTTCTGGTCACAGGCTTAACTCACCACTATCGGACAGTCCGGATACACTGAAAAGAATCGTCAATCGGGAATGTTACCCTTGGACAAAAGTATAGAGACTGGATTGAATGGTGTCAACAGCTGACTTCCCGCACCATATTTCAAAAAGGGGACAATAAGTAAATAACTCCTCTGACAGACAGGATGCTTAACCCCTTTGGTTTTCACATAAAGTCAAGGGTTTTTAATTCCTTTTACGTCTTTTTGCAGGAGACCGGACCGGGACTCTATTCCCCGAACCGGTCTATGACCGTCACCCCTGTCTGATCAAAGCGGTCCATGGTCGTGAGTTCCCGTATCCCCTTTTCCAGATCAACTGTCCTGCCGATCAGTTTTTCCGGGTGCAGTTTGCCGGCCTGGATCATCTCCAGTAAGTCCCCGTACCGGTATGCCTGCATGCCGTGGCTCCCCAGGATCTCCAACTCATTGGCCACCACTTTATCCATGGGCAGGGCGGAACGGGCATATTCCGCCACCATCAGCCCCACCTGGATATGCCTTCCACGCTTTCTCAGGCTGGATACGGAGTCGAAGCAGGTCTTGGGGCTGCCGAGGGCATCTATGGAAACGTGGGCTCCTCCCCGGGTCATTTCCAGTACCGCATCCACTACATTGTGAACCTCACCGGCGTTGACCGTTGCAGCAGCACCAACGGATCGCGCAAATTCAAGCTTTTCATCCCTGATGTCGACGGCCACGACATTTGCGCCCAGCCCGTTCGCGATCATGATCGCCGAAAGGCCCACGCCTCCGCATCCGTACACGGTCACCCACTGCCCCGCTGACACCTTTCCCTGGGCGACTACGGCCCGGAATGAGGTGGCAAAACGGCAGCCCAGGCTTGCAGCGGTGACATAATCCAGGTCATCAGGCAACCGAACCAGGTTGACGTCCGCATAATGAACGGCCACATATTCTGCAAAGGAACCCCAGTGGGTAAACCCCGGCTGGAACTGGTTGTCGCAGACCTGGTGGTTTCCCGAAGCGCACTGGGGGCAGGTGCCGCAGCCGCAGGCAAACGGAAGGGTCACCCTGTCGCCCCTCTGCCACATGGTGACATCTCTTCCCACCGCTTCAATGACCCCGGCCAGTTCATGCCCGGGAACGTGGGGAAGGGTAATGTCCGGATCATGCCCCATCCAGCCATGCCAGTCGCTCAGGCAGATGCCGTTTGCCTCCACCTTGATGACCACGCCGTCCCTTTCCGGGACGGGGTCAGGCAGGATACGGATGACCGGCGGTTCTGCGAATTCCTCGTAGATGACTGCTCTCATGTTATCCCTTCACCTGTTGTTCCAACACCGTTATGATGTGAAAAAGCGTCTGGTTGACGGGAGTGGGAATACCCAGTTCTTTGCCCAACTCCACCATCTTTCCACCGAAAATCTCTATCTCCGTCTTGCGTCCGGCCTCGATGTCCTGCAGCATGGAGGTCTTCCCGACGGGAGAAAGGGTGTCGAGAAAGGCGTACCAGTCCTCGATATCTTTTTCTACGAGGTTCACACCAGAGGCCTCTGCCAAGGCGATAACCTCCTGCATCAGGGATTCCATCAGTGCCCGGGCGTCCGGGGAGGACTGGAACACGCCATAGGGGGCCCGCATCACCGCCGAGGCCTGGTTCATCCCCACATTAATCATGAACTTCCACCAGATCATGCGAATCATGTCGGGAGGGGTTTCATAAGGGATCCCTGCCCGTTCAAAGGCCTCCTGCGCATGTCGGACCCTCGGGCTGACCTCGGCGTTGACGGCTTCTCCAAAATAGTGCTTTCCAGGCTTGGTATAGGTCAACCGGTTCCCATCACGCAGGGCGTCTATGCCGACGGAAATTGTATAGAGTACTTTGTTCATCCCATAGATGGCGCCGATGATTTTCTCGCTGTCGAGCCCGTTCATTACGGAAATGATGGTCGTTTGGGGGCCCACCAGGTTTTTCAGATCGGGGAGCGCTTCAGTGAGGTGATGGTGCTTCAGGGCCACGATGATGAACCCGGCGGGTTCGGCGGCCTCATCGGGGTGGATGACCGGGATGGCATAGGACTTCCCGTTGACCACCAGGCCGTCCTTCTTGAGCCGGTCATAGCGTTTACCCCGCGCGACGACTGCCGTCGCACCCTTATCCGCGTCAAAAAACCTGGCAGCGAAAAAGGCGCCCATGGCTCCTGCGCCGAGTATGATCACCTTGCCTGTTTTTTCCATCCGATACTCCTTGGTTTATTTATGGATTGGTGCCTGATGCAGCACTTTACAACCCTGTTGAAACGAGAAAACCATCAGGTCCTTGTGGAATATGCCATAGACTGTCTGGTCACCAGCCTGAAACCGCCCGGACCGTAGCCTCCTTCCGGGTCCCATGTCACCCTGGTCCGATCGGTGCCCTGTTTTGCTCAGTCAAAGTGGAATTGCACGGTGATGTCACACGGCCCGCCGCTGAGTTTGAGGCAGCGGCCGAGATCCGGAGTCCGCGTGTAGGATAGGCCCATGGCGTCAAACCACCCTTCGATCCGTTCAAAGATCCCGCATTCATACTCCGGGAGGAGGCCGGTTTTCATCATGCCCCGATGTGCGAAGCAATCCAGAAAATGAAACACCTGCCTGTCATTTTCGGGATATTCCATCTGAAAGGTGACGAAGTCCGGAACGAAAACCTCGGCCCCCAGATCAAACCATTCCCTGTATTCCGCCATGTTTTTCGGGGGCGGCTTCTCAACCGTTTTCATCAATCGCCGGAACTCGATCTGCCCCAGCTTGCGGCATACCCGGAGATTCATGGGGCTCGCCCGGACCATGCCGAAGGCCGCAGCCACCTCTCCGTACCAGAGGGCATCGTGTGTCATCCAGTTTTTGATCAAAAGGGCCCTGAGCTGCTCCTTACTGATCTTGTGTGTTTCAATCATAATCAGGAAACCGATTTCAGCACAGTCACTTCCAGTTGACCTGCCGCGTCTTACGAATTCAGGTAGGCACTAAGCGTCTTCGAGGCCGTCTCCAGGCATTCCTCCACCTTGTCCACGTGCTTAATGATAAGCTCAATGACCTGCCCAAAACTGGTCCTGCCCACCGGTCTGTTGGAGCGGGGATAACGGTGGGGGACACAACAGTGGAGACTCTGGATGTCTGTTCATGAAAAAAATGCGTTCAGTCCCCTGTATACCACGAAAGAAGTCAGGGCTGCAACATTCCTGATCACCAGCAAGGTGTCAGATGCAAGGCGCCGCATCGTAGATCCCGCTGTATTGTGCGTGAGGAGCGACGACAAGTCGTATGAACAATACGTCGCAAGGAGGAGCCATCGAAGACAAGCAGCTCTTTAGATCCCGCCCGGCGGGGAGATGATCCCTTTTACTGCATGTCGCGGATGCGGATTTCCATATCCTTCCGGTCCCTGAGTAATCTCAAGAGTTTTGACGTGTCCGTGTCACCGTAATGATAAGGGTAGAGGATTTTTGGCCTGAGAGTCATCGCAGCGTCAGCCACCATCTCCGGTGTCATCGTATAGGGCAGGTTCATGGGCAGAAAGGCGATGTCAATGCCCTTCAAGGCCGCCATTTCTGGGATGTTTTCCGTGTCTCCGGCCACGTAGACCCTCTTGTCGCCAAAGGTCAGCACATAACCGTTTCCCCTGCCCTTTGGATGAAAGGGAACGCCCTCGCTGCGCATGTGAACCAGGTTGTAGGCGGGAACGGCCTCTATCTTAATCCCTTGAACCGTCCTGGTCTCCCCGTTGTGCATAACCATGCCGGTCCCGAGCTTTTCCGCGCAGGCGGCGCTCAGCACAAGGTCCGTACCCGCTTTGCCGAGGACCTTGACGGCTCCTGGATCCAGGTGATCCCGGTGGTCGTGGGTGATAAGAATAATATCGGCCTTCGGGAATCTGGTGTAATCGGCATATTGACTAACGGGGTCCACATGGATGACTTTCCCTCCAAAGGTGAACATCAGGGTCCCGTGGCCGATGAAGGTAATCTCAAGGTCCCCCCCGGCTGTTGGGATGGTATCCATCTGGTGTCCTTGTTGAGCGTCTGCCGATCCGGGAAAAAGCAGGAACGCAAGCGCGCTGAAAAAAAGATATCTGCCCATAACCCACCTCCTTGAATGATGTTTTCTAACCTTTTCCATTATATTATTGTAAGGCCCGTTTCCGTTTTTTGCAATGGCGCTGTTGATCATGCCCCAAAAAGTCCGCTTCTCAGTACTTGTTTCGTAATCTACCAAATGCATTGCGGTCATTGACAGTCTGGATTCCGGGTGATATCAAGGCCTGGAATTTGTTTATCAGGGAGAAGGCTCATGGTATCAAGGGAAAAAGACGGCACATTGAAGAGCCCCGATGGTCTGAAGATCTATTATAGGTACTTCCGGACCGAAGACGAACGGGCACGCATCGTGATCACCCACGGACTCGGGGAGCATTCCGGGAGGTACGGCAATGTTGTCGACAGGCTTCTTCCCGAAGGTCTGTCCGTCTGGGCAATGGACCTCCGGGGTCACGGAAAAAGCGAGGGTCGCAGGGGCCACATACAGGCCTTCGACGATTACATGAGTGATCTCGGAGCAATGGTCCATCATGTAAGAAAGGAGATTCCTGAGGGGATGAAGTGTCTGCTCCTGGGGCACAGTATGGGCGGCCTGGTTGCCCTGGATTTTGCGCTTAAATTCCCTGACCTGATCGATGGGGTGATCATATCATCTCCCAGCCTGGGAATCTCGGTGAAGGTGCCTCTTTTCAAGCGGGTCCTGGGCAGCCTCATGTCATCCGTGCTGCCCAGCCTGACCCTCAAGAACGGGCTGGATACGGACAAGCTCAGCCACGACCCTGCCGTTGCTCCGGCCTACGTGAATGACCCGCTCGTACACGATAAGGTGAGCGCCAGATGGTTTACCGAGATCCTTCTGACCATGGAAAAGCTGATGGGTTCAGCTGCCGGGATGGATGTCCCCATATTGTTGCAGCTCGCGGGGGACGATCACCTGACCGATGTGAGTGCGTCAAGACAATTTTTTGAGAAAATGGTGCTGAAAGACAGGACCCTGCATGTCTATGAGGGGCGGTATCACGAAATTTACAATGAGCGCGAGGACCTGAGATCGCAGCCGATGGAGGATCTGGCCGCCTGGATAGAAAAACGTCTGTCATAACCGGGGGGGACATGCAGTTTCTGCGTCTCTCCTCCCTTTTTTTGACTACCCGGATCCAGGTCAATGCGTCCAGGGTTCGTGAACAAGCCATACGCCGCAAGGAGGCTCAAACGAAGGCCATCTTGCGAAACATTGGACATCTGATGCCTTGATGGCGGATCAGGGGTGTCATATGCATTGGACAAACAGGCAAGTGTGTATTATGTTTTCCGGTGATGGTGCACGCGTGCAGGTATGTCCATTGAACATCAATTCTGAGGGAATCAACAAAATGGAAAAAACAGATTATGACCTCGTGATCATCGGAGGCGGCCCGGCCGGGCTCGCCGCAGGACTTTATGCGGCCCGTGCCAGGCTGAAAGTGATATTGATTGAGAAACTGATGCCGGGGGGGCAGTTGGCCCTGACGGACTGGATTGAGAACTATCCCGGCTTCCCGGAGGGGTTAAGCGGGCCGGACCTGGTCGTGCAGATGACCGAACAGGCCAAGCGTTTTGATCTCCCCATCGAGTCAAAGGAAGTAAAGTCCCTGGATCTGTCCCAGCCCGTCAAAAAAATCGACCTGGGCGATCGTTCCATGACGACCAAGACTATTATCATTGCCACGGGCGCCTCACCGAGAAAGCTCGGCGTCCCGGGAGAAGATCTTTTTTACGGAAAGGGGGTATCCTTCTGCGGGACCTGCGACGGGCCGTTTTACCGGGACCTGGAGGTTGCCGCCGTGGGCGGGGGGGATACCGCTGTCCAGGAGAGTATCTATCTGACGAAATTTGCAAAAAAAGTCTACCTGATCCACAGGCGGGATGAGCTGCGGGCCACGAAGATCCTGCAGGAACGCGCCTCTGCCAATGACAGGATCGAAATGGTGTGGGACTCGGTGGTGACGAGCATCAACGGGGCGCTGACCAATGTAGGTTCCGTGACCGTGAAGAATGTGAAAACAGGGGAAACTCGGGATCTTAAGGTTGATGGCTGTTTCGTCTGGGTAGGAACCACGCCCAACACGGGTTTTCTGCCTGACAGCGTCAAGCGGAACGACTGGGGTTTTGTTGTAACCGACCAGAAGAGGGAAACTTCTGTGCCTGGCGTGTTTGCTGCGGGTGACGTGAGGAATACCCCCCTGAGGCAGGTTGTCACTGCTGTGGGAGATGGGGCCATCGCGGCGGTTGAGGCGGAGCATTATATTGAAAATATGGCATGAGACCATGTCTTCGGCAGACAAGAACTGCAAGGAGAGAAGCTGATGCAGTGCAGATATCACCCAGACCGGGAAGCCTATATTCAGTGCCAAAAAATGGAGATCGGTTACTGCCGGGAGTGCCTGGACACCTGTGAGGCTTGTACCGACCCGTGTACCTACTGCACATACCGATCCCAGTGCGTTATATGGGAACTGTGCAAGAAGAGCGCAAAACGATACCGGCTCGAAGAAGAGGCGAAGGGGCAAGCTTCATAGGAGGCTAACTTATCCTGCAAACGGCATCCTATGAGGAACGAAGTGGAGGGGAACCTGAGGGTCTTTTTCAGACGCTTTCTAAACACTCCGGAGGATATGGACGCCAATTTGGGGTTTAAGGGTAGCTATTAGAGAGTGCAAGGACTTCTGGAGGCGTAACCCCCAAATGGGCGTCCATGTCGGAGTAAGGTGCCAAGTGCCCTATGAGAAAGTGTCCGAAAAAGACCCTCAGGCTCCCCTCCTGAGCTCCGGTGGATGAGACGAATTCGTTAGAGGTTGGAATGGGGAAGGTTTACCCGCCGGTCTGATGGCGGGCGGAATGACGAGGGGCTTGGGAGAAGAAGGGGGAAGATGAGATGGGGAAGGTAGTGCTTGAGTTTTCCGACGCGGAAAAGATGCGGATCGAAGCGATCCTAATGGATGACGATGCGGAGGATGCCCTGCGTTTCTTCAAGGAAATCCTGAAGCCCAAACTCAGGGCAAAAGGGTCCAGTGCCCTGGATTCCGGAAAGTCCACCGGGATTATGACCTGATCCCATAAGGAAAGGAACGGGAAAACATGACCGGGATCGATTGGTATGGATTTGTTGCGGCATCCGTGGCTGTGGTGCTCGCCCCGGGGCCGGGATCGCTCTTTGTGGCAAGAAGTGCGGCCCTGTCGGGCGTTGGAGCCGGAACCCGTGCCATGCTGGGGATCATGCTGGGTGATACGTGTCTCATCCTGCTCTCATTTTTCGGGGTGTCCGCGCTGCTCGTGGCCCACCCGGCGCTGTTTCATGTCATCCAGCTTCTTGGCGCGTGCTATCTCATCTACCTCGGTATCTTCTTCCTCATCCGACCTTCCCGCGAGGATGCGAAAACGCAACCACGGTCTCCCGTGCCGTTTCGCAAGGCATTCGCGATTACCTTGCTGAATCCCAAGGCCATACTCTTTTTTACGGCCTTCTTTCCCCTTTTTATTCAAAGCCCTGAGGGCGGGTTGTTCACCAAGTATGCCTCCCTCACACTGGTTTTCATGGTGGTGAGCGCAACCTACCTCACCATTTTGACCCATGTGACCGTAAAGGTCGGTATCCGGTTCAGACGCAACAGGCGGATACAATCCATCGCCCAAAAGGCCTGCGGTTCTCTCTTTATCGCATTCGGCCTGAAAGTCGCCGTGACGGCAAGATAATCCAATACGGTGAGTCTCATGAAGATAACGGACGAGATATACCGGGTGGGGGGATGGGTCTCACGTCCGGCGAAGATGCCGCCCTTGTGGATGGAGGGTGATCACGGCGATCCACACGCCGGGACATTCTCCGGGTTCGGTCGTCTACCAAACAGAGTCAGAAGGTCTGCGGGTCCTGTTTGCCCAGGATGTGCATGGGCTCCTTGACCCCACGCTCCTCTCAAACAGGCAAGATTACTTTCATTCCCTGGAGCGCCTCATTTCACTCGACGCTGATATCCCGTGCGAGGGACACTTTGGCATCTACAAGGGAAGGCAGCGCGTAAAGGGATTTATCGAGTCTTTCCTCCATCCGTGAAGTCGCTGCTGCTCATAAGTATCAATTGCCTGGGTCTTTTAATGGGTGACCCTTTTGTTCACCATGGCCAAGTGTCAGGCGATCTCAAGTCTTGTCCCCACGCCGAAGGAAATGCATTTCCCCGGGAATGCCGTCCATAGCTGCACCGTCGCCGCCGTGCCGGTACAGTGTGCCGGAGCCAGCAGTGCCGGCATAAGACGGTGGAACCCATCCAGGGTTTGTTCCATACGTTCATGGGATGCCGAGCCCAGGTGCATACCGCCCGCAACGCAATAAACAGGTTTGCGCCCCGTTAGTTCCTCCACGTGTCGAAGCGTATTGATCACACCCGCGTGGGCACAGCCCAGGAGCACCACCGTTCCCTTTGGAGAATCAAAGAAAAGGGCCTGATCATCCATAAGCGTATCCGGCAGGGTACAGTTGCCGTCCAGAAAAAAAGGACCGCCTGTGTCTTCGAAGGGGGTTGTGCGCGGGATCTCGCCGGTGCTGAAAAGCCCGTCGCCGATCTCTGTGATACCGGCGTTAAGGACCATATTGCCTGCCTTTTGACGGAGCAGGTCTTCCACGTTGAAGGGTACGCCGGCCTTACGCCCTGTTCCGTCATCATTTCTTGCGTATTTGGGCTTGAACAGGTCGGGGTGACCATAAACCTTGGCACCTGGAGCCTTTTGAAGGAAAGCTTTAAGTCCGCCTGTATGGTCATAGTGACCATGGCTGAGGACGACCGCGTCCGCCTTCAAGAGGTCGACCCCGAGTCGCTCCGCGTTGTGTTCCAGAGCCATACCCTGTCCCGTGTCAAAGAGAATGCGCATGGATTCCGTTTCGATCCAAAGGGAAAGGCCATGCTCTCCCAGTGTTCCCCGTGGACCGGCCTTGTTTTCAACAATAGTTGTAATGGTGATACGGCGTGTCATACGGGTGCTTTCTCCTTTTTCAGAGAGGTAGGGTCAAGTCTTCGTTTGACCTTTCAATATAAAGGAGAAGACTGTTCTTAATCTCCTCAACGCGTTTTCTGAATTTCACATCTTTTTGCATTCTGGACTTTACCCGATAAATGACGCTGCTGACGGAACTGTACCGATTCAGATTGAATACCGCGCCGATGGATTCCAACGGTTCTGCACGCAGGGTTCGTATCAGATAAACGGCAATATCCCGCGGCTCGTTGACCCTACCCCGACGAACTGCTGTCAAGGCTTCCGGGTTTTGTCCATAAAACCGCTCCAGCGCACCGAGGATGGTTTCGTTGTCCGGTGCCAGTCCTTTGGATGCGGGTACTTCCTTATGGTTTTTTTGCTCGAAAAACAACTCTTTGATCCAAGCCATAAACTTTTCACTGCCCAGAATCGCCGGCAGGTATGGCTGCTCCGGCACCCCGAGCAGTTCGTCATCTGCATCCGAGGCCACAAACTGCCTGTAGTGTCTTATCTGCTCGGCTTTATGTACGGTCAGCATATCCAGCACAAAGCCTTTATGGAGCCAGTTCCATTTTTTGTCATGTGAGATATAGCCTTTATGGCTTGACCAACCATATTGGTCCAGGTGTTCAACAATGCCCGCCTTGAGCGGATTGCGATGAATATAGCGTACCAACTGCAGCAAATACTGGTCGGCTTCAACCAGAATGGATTTATACCTTCCGCGAAACAAAGACCCGTCGCAGCCATGGAGCACATTGTATCGTTGAGTGTAAACCCCGTTGATGTGCCGCATGCATCTTGAGAGATTGGCATCCGGCGTATTTAAGAGAAGGTGATAATGACCGGGCATCAGGCAAAAGGCGGCAACGCGTACGTTAAAAAGATCCGTGGTCTCTTGCAGCAAATCAATAAATTGCTGATAATCCGCGCTGTCTTCAAAAAGCGGTTCGCCCCGTCGGACGCGGTTCATCACATGGTGCCAGGCGTTTGGATAATCTATTCTGAGGGGTCGTGACATGATGATGAATGTTAACAGAAAATTCCTTATGAAGTCAATCGGAGACTTGACCCCCATCCTCATGATGATGAATGTTGACAGAAAATTCCTATGAAGTCAATCGGAGACTTGACCCCCATCCTGACCCCCATCCTTGACCCCCATCCCTGAATTCTCCGATCTGAATTTTTTTTGTTCCTTCCTTGACAGCCTTCCATGAAGGGTTTAAGTTCCATCCCCATCGTACTATTAATTTACTGCCACGTGAACCTAAGAACGAGCTTTCAGGGCACAGGAGTTACCATGATAGAGGCAAGACATCTCACAAAGTATTTCGGACAGACTCTGGCGGTTGACGACGTTTCTTTCAAGGTGGAAAAGGGCGAGGTACTCGGGTTCCTCGGCCCCAATGGCGCCGGCAAGTCTACCACCATGCGGATGGTCACGGGTTTTCTGCACCCTTCTTCGGGTACGGCTGTCATAGGGGGCCACGATATAACGCAATCCCCCCTGAAGGCCCGGAAGAAGATCGGGTATCTCCCGGAGAATGCCCCTGTGTATCAGGACATGACCGTCGAAGGATTTCTGGGATTCATAGCGGAGATCCGGGGCCTTTCAGGTCGGGTCAGAGACCAGCGAATTGCGGAAACCCTCGAACGCTGTTTTCTTACCCCCGTCCGCTATCAGTCCATAGACACCCTTTCAAAAGGGTACAAGCAAAGGGTCTGTTTCGCCCAGAGTATCCTTCACGATCCGGAGTACCTGATCATGGATGAGCCCACCGACGGCCTCGACCCCAATCAGAAACACGAGGTGAGGTCCATGATCCGGGAAATGGCCCACCGAAAGGTCATCATCCTTTCGACCCATATCCTGGAAGAGGTGGAAGCGGTCTGCACCCGGGCCATCATCATTGCCAGGGGAAAGGTCGTGGCCGACGATACGCCGCAGAACCTGAAGGTCAGGTCTGCTATCCATGGAACACTGCGTTGCACTATACGGGGCGCGGGCAAGGCGGAACTGGACAGCGGTTTCACCCACATGGAAGGGGTGAAGGCCTTTGAGCTCCTGGAGGAAGACGATAAGAAAACGGTATTTCGCCTCGTTCCTCAGGAAATTGCCGATCCTCCCCTTGAGCAGGTTGTCCGGTTCTGTGCAGACAGAGGCTATACACTTGAATCCTTCAGGGTCGAGGAGGGGCGTCTGGACGAGGTGTTTAGAACGATTACCCTATCGGGCCATGACGAGGCCGGAAGATGAGCACATTCATGAGCAATACAAAAGCGATTATCAAAAGAGAATTGTCAGGTTATTTCGGGTCTCCCGTGGCCTATGTATTTATCGTCATTTTCCTCCTGCTGAGCGGGTTTTTTACCTTTTCGGTCAGTCACTTTTATGAGCAGGGTCAGGCCGATCTCAGGGCCTTTTTCCAGTGGCTGCCCTGGATATTCCTGTTCCTGATCCCGGCAGTGGCCATGAGGTTATGGGCCGATGAACGGCGGACAGGGACCATAGAACTCATTCTCACGCTTCCTGCAACGCTCACGGAACTGGTTATCGGGAAATTTGTCGCCGCCTGGATCTTTTTATCGATCGCCCTTTTCCTCACCTTTCCCCTTGTCATAACGGTGGCGTACCTGGGGAATCCCGATCCGGGCGGCATCATCTGCGGCTATGTGGGGAGCTTCCTCATGGCGGGGGCCTATCTCAGTGTGGGAAGTATGACCTCGGCCATGACCAGAAACCAGGTCATCAGCTTTATTATTTCCGTGGTCATCTGTTTCTTTCTGGTATTGGCGGGCTGGCCGCCGGTCACCCAGATCCTTTCCGGCTGGGCCCCGCTCTGGCTCGTAAGCGGTATTTCCAGCTTCAGTTTTATGTCCCATTTCAATGCCCTTCAGCGTGGGGTCTTGGATCTTCGGGACCTTGTTTATTATTTGTCGGTGATATTTTTCATGCTCTTTGCCACAGGGGTTACCCTGCAGAATCGCAAGAGTGCCTAAAGGAGGGCGGCAGGCATGTCCGGAATCAAGAGTGAAAGTACGAGAACCCTTCTTTCAAGCACCGGGTTGATCGTTGTATTCTTTATCCTCGTTTTCATTAACGTCTTTGTGTCCTATGCCAATATCCGCTGGGACGCCACGCAGGACAAGATCTATTCCCTCTCCGAGGGCACGAAGCACATCCTCGGGGACCTCAAGCAGCCCGTTGAAATCCAGTTTTATTACAACCGGAGCAGCAGTGAGGTCCCCGGTCAAATCAAGCTTTATGCCACGCGGGTCCGGGAGTTCCTCTCGGAATATGAAGATGCGAGCGGTGGACGTGTGAAGGTCGTGATGTATGATCCCAAGCCGGATTCCGACGAGGAGGAATGGGCCCAGAAATACGGGCTGCACACCCTCGATACGGCGACAGGAGAAAAGATCTATTGCGGCCTGGTCTTCCTGGCTGCGGACCAGGTGCAAAAGATAGAATTCCTCGATCCTGGAAGAGAAGAATTGCTGGAATATGATATCACACGCATCATCCAGCAGCTTCAGAATTCCAAGAAGAAGGTGATCGGGGTCATGAGCGGACTGCCCCTGTTCGGGAATCCCTCTGTCCCGGGAATGGGACCACAGGGAGGAGAGGCATGGTTGTTCATCACAGAGCTGAAGAAGACCTATGATGTCCGGGAGATTTCCCTCACAGCGGAAAAAATCGACCCGGCTCTCGATCTCCTCCTGGTTGTCCATCCCAAGCATATCAGTGACAGATCGCAATATGCCATTGACCAGTATGTCCTTTCCGGGGGAAAGGCCATCGTGTTTGTGGATCCCTTCTGCATTTCAGATAGAGCCCAGCAGACCTTCATGGGGCCTTCCGCTTCTTCCCTCGGAAAACTGTTCAAGGCATGGGGCTTATCCTTTGATCCCTCCAAGGTGGTAGTGGACTATGATCAATCGACCCCCGTGAGGGGAAGCGACAACAGGGTGGAGCAAAGCCCGGTGATGATTTCGGCCCGGAACGAGGCCTTCAACTCGAAAAATGTGGTGACGGCGGGTCTGGAACAGATGCTCCTGCCCCTGGCCGGCGGATTGAAAAAGGCGAAAGAGAGCCCCTACGAATTCGAGCCGCTCATCAAATCAGGGAAAAATGCGGCCCTGATCGACGCCTTCAAGGCGATCATGGGGCTTGATGCGATCCGGAAGGACTTTGTTCCCGGGAAAGAGCCTATCTCTCTGGCCGTCCGTGTGTCCGGGAAGTTTAAGACGGCCTTCCCGAAAGGCCCCCCTGTGGACAAGAAAGCGAAAAAGGAGAGTCCCAAGCCGGATCCGCAAAAACAGCTGAAAGAGGCCGGGGATACGCGAAACGTCATCGTGGTGGCTGACGCGGACCTGCTGGCCGACCGGTTCTATGTCCAGCGTGGACAGTTTCTCGGAACCGTGATCTCCAGGGTCTTCAATGACAACCTCAATTTTCTGTCAAATGCCTGTGAAACCCTCACCGGCAGTAATGACCTCATCGCACTGCGGACACGAGGGAGGTTTGAACGGCCGTTTGAGGTTGTACTGGCGTTGCAGGAGAGGGCCCAGGAACGGTGGCTCAGCAAGGAAAAGGAACTGATGAAACAGGCGGACGAGACCAACCGGAAGCTCAGGGAACTGGAAGGCCGGAAGGATGTATCCCAGAAGCTGATTATCAGCCCGGAACAGGAAAAAGAGGTGGCCCGGTTCAGGAAGCAGAAGGGCAGGATCGACCATGAACTCAAAGAGGTTCGAAAGAATTTGCGGGCGGACATAGAATCCCTGGGCAACATTCTCAAGGCCATCAATATATTCCTGATGCCCTTGTTCGTGGTCATCGCCGGCCTCCTCTTTGCCTTTAACAGACACAGGAGGATGAGGAGAAAATGAAAGTCAAGACCTTGGTTGTACTTCTGATCATTCTGGCGGTCCTCGCAGTGATCGGGGTGGCCACCCTCAACCGGAAAGGCCCGGAACAGGGGAAAAAGGTGCTGGGGACATTCCTCATGAAGGATCTCCCTGCCAATGATATCGCGGCTCTCGACATCCGGGGAAAAGGAGGTGAGGCCGTACACCTGAGAAAGGTGGCGGGGCGGTGGGTGGTCCAGGAGCGCTTTGGATACCCTGCGGACTTCTCCAGACTCTCCGATTTGGTGCATAAACTGATGAACGCCAAGGTTGGCCGGACTTTTCAGGCCTCCCAGGATGCCTTGAAACGCCTCCAGCTCCTGGATCCGGAGCAGGGGAACGCCAAAGATGAAGAGAAAGGCACGCGCGTCACGTTTCAGGATTCCAAGGGAAAGACCCTGGCGCAGCTGGTCATGGGCAAGGTCATGAAAGGGGGCCAGGGTGGAATGTACCCGGAAGGCCAGTATCTGAAATTGAATGACCGGCCCAATATCTTCCTCGTGGACAAGGCGTTTGAAGGCCTTGAAAAGTCCCCGTCCGGTTGGCTCAAGAAGGATCTCATCGATGTGAAGGCCGCGGATGTCCGCGAAATCTCCTGTGTTGCCGCGGACGGAAAGAATGTGGTATATGCATTCAAGAGACCTGAAGAAGGAAAGGACCTGGAACCGGTCACCCTGCCCCCCGGCAGGAAGCTCAGGAAATCCGGTTTGAACGAGCTGGCAGGGGCCCTTTCCTCCCTCAATATCGAAGATGTGGCCGATCCCGGGCTGGACCTTCAGTCCATGGGCCTGAATCCGTCGGCAAAGTTGGAATACCGGCTTTTTAATGGTATCGTCTATGACCTCTATCCTGGAAAAAAATGCAAGGGGTCGGACAAATGTTACCTGAGGGTTGAGGTAGGATACGAAAAGCCCGCCGACGTGACGCAGGCGCCCAAGGGAAAAATCCAAAAAAAGAAGGAAGACCCGGCACAGGAGGCAAAAAGCCTGAATCAGAAAATCGGCCATTGGACCTATATCATCCCCCAGTGGAAACACGACGCCTTCGTCACGGACCTGGGGTCTCTTCTGGAAAAGGAGAGCAAGAAGAAGCCATAGCATGGACGAGCGAACTGCCAGGGCCAAAAAGGCAGCCCTTCTTTCGCGTCTGAAAGGGATGGGGGACCTTGTGGTCGCCTTCTCGGGCGGTGTGGACTCCACTTTCCTGCTCGCGGCAGCCAAAGAAGCGCTGGGAAGCAACGTCATCGCCGCGACGGCCTGTTCCTTTGTCTATTCCGAGACGGAAACCCGTGAGGCATCCCGGATTGCGGAAATTCTGGGTGTGCATCAGATCCTGTTCCAATCCCTCGAAACCGCCCAGGAGCCCTTTATCGCCAATGACAAAGACCGGTGCTATTACTGCAAGAAGAGCGTTTTGGGGGAGATCTTCCGGATTGCCCGGGAGCATGGCATGGAAAACGTGGCCCACGGGGCCAATTGGGATGACCAGGGGGATTATCGTCCCGGGTTCAGGGCCGCAGAAGAGCTGGGGGCTTTTGCGCCGCTCATGGAAGTGGAATTGACCAAGGATGAGATCCGTTTTCTATCCAGGGAGATGGACCTTCCCACCTGGGACAAGCCTTCCATGGCCTGCCTGGCCTCTCGCATTCCCTACGGGACCCCGGTCACGCCCGAACGGGCCGGAATGGTGGAAAAGGCAGAACGGTTCCTCGCGGAAAAGGGGTTCAGGGTCGCACGGGTGAGACACCACGGAACCGTGGCCCGGTTAGAGCTCGTCCTGGAAGATCTCACCCGGATCTTGGACGGCGGCCTCCGAAAACAGGTCGTTGATGTTTTCAAGACGATCGGGTTTCAGCACGTCGCACTGGACATGGAAGGGTATGTCACAGGAAAAATGAACCGCTCTTTGGAAGCGGCAAAGGGAAAAACGGTATAAACGCTTACTGCGGTGAATATACGTGGGAAAGCCCAATCAACGCCCCATCATTTCCAAGATAACCTCGTCGCATTTTCGCCTTATCCAATCTTTTCAAAGCCCAAGCCGGGGACAGGATTCACATATTGTCCTGGTTGTGCTATATTGCCTTCTTAATAGAATTCGCGGAGAGGAGTTTATGAATGCCTTATTCCATTGTTCTGAAAGACGCCTACAAGGGCTATACCCTGGATCAGGATAAGATCGTTACCCCTGAACGGACCGTGGAGCATTTTCGTGACAGACTGAAACGCGTGAAACTGGATATCCTGGAGGAGACAGTCAGGATTGACAACGGCAGGTTGGATATCCCCATCTATTTCAGTGTCTGCGGCCGTGACGCGGAAGAGGTTATCGGCACCAAAAAGCAGATGGGGAAGGGGGGAACCCCGAAGCAGTCGGAGGCCAGCGCCGTCATGGAGCTGGCCGAGCGGTTCAGCTTTTTCAGCTTCTGCAAGAATCCGGAAAACTTTTTCACGGCCCAATACAGTGAAGTGGGGGAGAAGGCCATACCGCTCGAACAAATCGCCCTGTCGGTCCACGACGACGGACCTGACCTCGAAAAGGCGCTTGAGGTCTTTTCCAGAATCCCGCTGAAGTGGACCTGGGCCTACAACATGACCCGGCAGGAACCGGTATTGATTCCCTTCAACTGGTTTTTCGCCATCAATGAATTCAATGGACCCTCGGCCGGGAATTGTGTGGAGGAGGCCGTCTCCCAGGGCATCTGCGAAATAGTGGAACGGCACGTCTCGAGCCTGGTCAGCAGGAACAGGCTCATGGTCCCGGGGTTAAATCTGGCCTCGGCCAAGGATGAGGTGGTTGGTGAAATGCTCCGGAAATATGCGAAGGCGGGCGTTAAGCTCTACGCCTCTGATTTTTCCCTGGATACAGGCATTCCCTCCGTAGGGGTCCTGGCCTACGACCCGGCCACGTTTCCTGAAAAGAGCGAAATCGTCTGGACCGCCGGCACGACGCCGAGTCCTGAAAAGGCCCTGAGCCGAGCCATGACCGAGGTGGCCCAGCTGGCGGGCGATTTCAACAGCAGCTCCAATTACGTGGCAAGCGGCCTCCCCAAATTCGGGACAACAAAGGAGGCAGGGTTTATCATGGAGCCGGAGAAAACCCTGGATCTCGCCAGCCTGCCTGATCTTTCCAATGACAACATCAGGATCGAGGTGGAAAACTGTATCTCGGCCCTGGCCCGGATCAACATGGACGTCATCCTCATCAATGTGATGCACCGTGAGCTGAGAATCCCGGCGTTTTACACCATCGTCCCCGGGGCCCACTTCAGAGAGAGGGCCGTGGGGACCAGTGTGGCCATGTTCTCGGCCAAACTCATCGCGGAGAACGGCAATTCGGCCGGGGCCATCTCGGAACTCAAAGAGATGGACCGTCAGATGCCCGGCAAATACTATATCCAGTTTTATTTGGGTTATGCCCTGCTCCACCAGGGGGCGTTTGATGAGGCCCTGGCGTGTTTTCAGGCCGCACTGGACCTGGATCCGAAGGAAGAGGATATTCTGAGCATTTACTCCTACATGGGGGTTTGCCTCAAGGAGATGGGGCGCTACCGGGATGCCATCGACATTCTCCTGAAGGCGGAAGGATACGACAAGGAACGCACCGACGTTTACAATCTCATGGGTTTCTGCCATTACAAGCTCAAGGAGCACGAAAAGGCCATCGAATGTTTCCGCAAGGTGCTCCGGCTGGATCCCGGCTCCGGCCTGGATTACGCCAATATCGCTTCAAACTATCGGGACATGGGAGACAGGGAGAAGGCCATCCAGTATTACCAATTTGCCCTGGAACTGGATCCCGGGATTGATTTTGCAAAGGAGAATCTTGAGAATCTGATGAAATGAGACTATAACTTTCCTGCGTGGGGCAAAGAATGGCAGTTGTCGAACAATCCTTACTGAGTTGTGACTACCTGACCATGTCAAAAAGGACGGCTCAATAGGGCGAAAGGAGGTCTTTTCCGTATGGAGAGGATCAGGATAGCCATTGCGGGAATCGGGAATTGCGCAAGCTCACTCATTCAGGGTATCGAATACTACCGGCACAACCGGGCCAGCGACGTCAATGGTTTCATGCACTGGGAGTTAGGCGGTTACAAACCCGGCGACATCGACGTGGTAGCGGCCATTGACATAGACCGGCGAAAGGTCGGTAAGGACCTTTCCGAGGCCATCTTTCAGCTCCCGAACTGTACCAGGCCCGTCTGTGAGGCGGTACCTGAAAAGGGCGTCACCGTTCAGATGGGGCGCATCCTGGACGGATTTGCCGATCACATGAAGGATTATGATGAACGCTACCGTTTCGTCCTGGCGGAGGAACCGGAATGTACGAAAGATGACATGGTCAGGCTCCTCCAGGCTTCAGGGGCAGAAATGCTCCTCAATTACCTGCCCGTGGGGTCGGAGAAGGCGGTGCGGTTCTATGCTGAGTGCGCCCTGGAAGCCGGGGTGGGTCTCATCAACAACATGCCGGTCTTCATCGCGAGCGACCCTGAGTGGGGGAACCGTTTTGAAGAGCGAAAAATCCCCATTATCGGGGACGACGTGAAGTCTCAACTGGGGGCCACCATCGTGCACCGGGTCCTTGCCGATCTCTTCAAACGACGCGGCGTAAAACTGGACCGGACCTACCAACTCAACACCGGAGGCAACACGGATTTTCTGAACATGCTCGACAGGAAACGGCTGGTATCCAAGCGGGAATCGAAGACCGAGGCCGTCCAGTCCCAACTGGGAGAAAATCGCTTGGAAGGGGAAAACATCCACATCGGGCCGAGTGACTGGGTGGCCTGGCAGAAGGACCACAAGATAGCCTTTATCCGAATGGAGGGGAGGCTTTTCGGAGACGTGCCCATGGCCCTGGAACTGAGGCTCTCGGTGGAGGATTCGCCCAATTCGGGCGGGGTAGTCATCGACGCTATTCGCTGCCTGAAGCTCGCCCTGGACCGGGGCAAGGGAGGCATCCTCTATTCGCCCTCATCCTTTTTCATGAAGCACCCCCCCAGACAGTTCACCGATGCCGAGGCCTACCGCATGACCGAGGAGTTTATCACGGGCGAAAGGGATTCGTGATTTTCCAGTCATCAAGGCGAGCCCTGTCCGCGGCGTGAGACGGCCAGGGTATCAAGCGTGGCGGACAGTCAGTCAAAATAATAGGGCTTAATTGCATTTTTCAGCTAAAATGCCCACTTATTTTGAGGAAAACATTAATTATCAATTATTCTCTTGACAATATTTTTGCTTCAAATTAAAAAAATAGCTTACCAATAGGCGAAGGCTTGAGCCAGGAATGATGACTTCCGGAAAAGCCAACCCATGTTCCATGTGTCAGTGTCGATGAACCATCACCTAAATGCCTTTTCATAGAACCATCAGCCATTTTGCCTTTTCTTCGTTGATTTTTCTTGGATGTTAACCCAAACCAATGAAAGGAGCAATACAGGATGAAGAGACGCGATTTTATCAAAAAAGCGGGCGTGGGGGCAGCCGCTGCAGTGGCGGCTACGGCAATAAACGCACCCTTTGTACATGCAGCCAAGAAGACGACTATCAAGTGGAGGTTGCAAACCTATGCCGGCGCCGCGCTGGCTGCGGAGGTCATTAAACCGTCAATAGACGCGTTTAATAAGGCAGCCAATGGAGAGATGCACATCGACTTGTACACTGCCGATGAGTTGGTGCCCCAGGGTGAGCTTTTCAGAGCGGTACAGAAAGGGACCGTCGACGCGGTCCAAAGTGATGACGACTCCATTGCCGCTCCCGTTGATGTGGCCATATTTGCTGCTTACTTTCCTCTTGCGTTACGCTACTCTCTGGATGTTCCCACGCTGTGGAACCAGTATGGCCTCAACAAAATCTGGGAGGAGGCCTACTCCGAGGTGAAAGGGGTCACCTGGCTGAGCGCGGGAAGCTGGGATCCTTGCAATTTCGCCACCACCAAACCGATTCGACACCTTAAAGACCTCAAGGGTCTGAGAGTGTATATGTTCCCCACAGGGGGCAGGTTCATGCAGCAATTCGGTGTTATCCCCATGTCCCTTCCCTATGAGGATGTTCAGATGGCCCTGCAAACCAATGAGCTGGACGGAGTCTCCTGGTCCGGCATTACCGAGGACTACACGGTCGGCTGGGCCGATGTCACCAAGTATTACCTGACCAATCCCATCTCCGGTGCCTGGGTGGGCTCCTATTTTGTCCACTCAGACTCATGGAATAAAGTGCCCGAGCACCTGAAGACCCTGTTCCGGCTTTGCATTGACAGTTCGCATTACCACAGACAATATTGGTACTGGTGGGGTGAGGCCCATTACCGCACCAAGGGCGGCAAACTGAAACTTACCTCCATCCCCGCAGAAGAGTGGAAGCAGGTGGAAAATGCGGCCCAAAAATACTGGGACGAGGTTGCGAAAAAGAGCCCCAGATGCGCCAAGGTGGTAAAGGTACTGAAAGAATACAATCAAACCATGGAAGAAGCCGGTCCCCCCTACCGATATTGATGCGTCATCAGGCGCCAGGAGTTTAGGACACCCATAGAGGCAGCCTTCCCTTCCCACGCGTTGGAACCCGGGCAGGGAAGGCTGCCCTCTGGAACTCCGATCTTACACCCAGGTGGATCGATTTAGGGCCGAGAGACGGGCTGATGTAGTGATGGACGTCTTCTTTCAGTCTGCGGCGCGCAGGAGAGGTTTTCCCCGGCTCCTGCAGTGTGGCTTACGCATGATTAGGATACAGCTAGGTTCAAGGAACCATAAGGAAAGGGTTTAGCATGCCGAAAGCGATCAGGGCCTTTGTACGATGTGTTGATGCCGTGAATCGGACTGTAGGGGAGTTTTCAATGTATATAGTCTTGGTCATGACGGCTATTCTGGTGTTTGAATCCATATCGAGGACCGTCTTTGGTAAGCCCCACATATGGGTAGTGGAAATGATTGAATTTCTTATGGCTGCTTATTATTTGCTGGGCGGCGGCTACTCCATTATTCTAAAAGGGCATGTGAGAATGGATCTTTTTTATGGCCGGTGGTCGGATAAAGGCAAGGCAGTGGTCGATCTTATCACCGCTCCTTTCCTTATCTTCTATGTGGTGTTTCTTCTCGTCGGTGGCCTTTCCGCCCTTGAATATGCGTTGGAATACGGGCAAAAGAATTATACCCCTTGGGGGCCGCCAATGGCTCCCATCAAGCTTGTTATGGTCATCGGAATCGTGCTGATGCTGGCGCAGTGCCTCGCCACATTTTTCAAGGACCTGGCAAAGGCAAGAGGGGAGGAGATATAACATGAGCTATCCCGTCATAGCCATCCTCATGTTCGTCTCCATGATCCTCATGCTGATTACCGGGCAACGAATTTTTGCCGCCCTGGGAGCGGTGGCCACTCTTTTCGCTCTCTTTCTGTGGGGAAAGGGCGCATCGGAGATGCCGTTTCACGCAGCCTTTGTCCTTATGAACTGGTATGCGCTCCTCACTCTCCCAATGTTCATTTTTATGGGCTATATGTTTTCCGAGTCAGGAATTGCGGACGATCTTTACCGGATGTTCCATGTCTGGATGGGCCCGGTCAATGGTGGTTTGGCCATAGGAACCATGGGACTCATGATCGCAATCGCGGCCATGAACGGCCTAAGTGTCGCAGGCATGGCGATTGGCGCCAGTATTGCCTTGCCCGAAATGCTTAAGCGCGGTTATGACAAAGTAATGATAACCGGCGTAGTCCAGGGCGGCAGTTCCCTGGGCATCATGGTCCCCCCCAGCGTGGTCCTTGTGCTGTATGGAATGATCGCCAGGCAACCGGTCGGCAGGCTATGGTTGGCCGGTGTTTTCCCCGGTCTCCTTTTGGGGGGTCTGATGATCGCTTACGTCGTGATCCGATGTGCCATTAATCCAAGCCTGGGACCGGCATTATCCAAGGAAGAGCGACAACAGATAACCTGGGTAGAGAAGCTTCGGTTGCTCAGAGCCGGGATCATTCCCCTCCTCATTATCTTTTCCATGACCGGGCTGTTCCTGCTGGGGGTCACCAGTCTCGTGGAAAGTTCGGCTGTCGGAGCGGCCGCAACGATGGCTGCTGCGTTCATCAAAGGCCGGTTGACCCGCGAGACACTCTTAAAAACCCTAAGAGAGACGCTGAGCGTAAGTTGTATGTTCATGTGGGTGATCCTGGCGGCACTTGGCTTTAGTTCCGTCTTTGACGGTCTGGGCGCTGTGCATGCCATCGAGCTTCTCTTTCATGAAAAGTGGGGACTCGGTCCGTGGCAGATCATCATCATGATGCAGCTCACCTTCATCGTGATGGGCATGTTTCTCGACGATACGGCCATGCTCATTATTGTCGCCCCTCTTTATGTTCCCCTGGTTACGAAGCTGGGTTTCGATCCGATTTGGTTTGGTGTCCTCTATACGGTAACCTGCCAGATTGCGTACATGACACCCCCATTCGGCTATAACCTCTTTCTCATGAAGGCCATGGCGCCTCCCGGGGTATCGCTCGCGGATATCTACCGTTCAATCGTACCCTTTGTCCTGGTGATGTTTGTTGGCTTAGTCATTTTGATGGTGTTTCCCCAGATAGCCCTATGGTTGCCCAATTTATATTTCAACTGATAAGGCGGTGCATATGGACTGATCGAGCAATTTGGGGCTTTTGGGTTTTCTCTAACGGGTAAAATTTAGGGTATAAAGGTGCAAGAAAATGGAACTCTCGAACGTCCAGATAAAGAAGATCCTTTATGCAACCGATCTGTCGGAAAGCGCTATGCATGCCTTTTCCTATGCGGTCAGCCTTGCCAATCAGTATGGCGCCGGTATTACGATTCTTCATGTGCTTGTTGAATTCCCTGGTGAAGAATATATAACGAACATGATTCCTCCGAGCACATGGAAAGGGATCAAAGAAAAGCATTTTTCAGAAGCCCGGGACGAACTGATCGTGGAAAAAAAGGATCATATGGCCATGAAGGAAGTTCTCCGGGCATTTTGTGAGGATGCCAAGGCCAATTCAAAAGATCAGACCTTTGTAACCGATGAAATCGTGATCAAAGCCGGAGTTCCCGCCGAAATCATAGTTCAGACAGCCAGGGAACGAAATTGTGATCTCATCGTTATGGGAACCCACGGGCTGGGCCTCATCGGCGAAATTCTGATAGGCAGCACCGCCAGATGGGTGGTCAGGCATTCCGTCAAACCGGTGTTGACCATTCGGTTGCCCTAGATTATATCACCAAGAAAGTGCCTGGCTCAGAGGAGTGACAAATGATTGAAAAGAAGAACGCATCACCAGAAATGGATAATTCTGCGGGGGAGGCCGCGTCACGGGCAATAAGACTCAGGGTCAATCAGGTGTGGCATGAGTTCGTGCTGGAGCGTGATATTGAACCAACTGAGACACTGGCCTATGTGTTGCGGGAAAGGCTGGGGTTCACGGGTCTGAAAGTCTCCTGCGACGAGGGGGCATGCGGGGCCTGTACCGTCATCATGGACGGCAAGGCGGTTTTGTCGTGCATGACACTGGCGGTGGAGGCCGACGGGCATGACATCCTGACCATCGAGGGGTTGGCGGAGGATGACCCGGTGATTGTCGCCTTTGCGGAGCAGTGCGAGCCTGGGTACGGCACCGCAATGCAATGCGGCTATTGTACGCCGGGGTTCGTCATGACGGCGAAGGCCCTTCTTGATGCCAATCCAACTCCTACACTCGATGAAGTCAAGGAGGCGCTTTCCGGCAATGTCTGCCGTTGTGGATGCTATACGGCGGTCGCCCAGGCCGTCCTGCACGCGTCCGAGAAAATTTCTACACGAGGGGGTGGTGCACATGGGTAATCCATATAGACCGCGAGTACCTCGAAAGTACATCGGAGGGTATCGCCCGAGGATCGATGGTTACGGCAAAGCGAGCGGGAAAGTCCAGTTTGCCGATGATCTGACGACAAGACGTTCATTCCCGGATATGCTTTATGCCAGAGTGCTGAAGAGCCCCTATCCCCATGCCCGGATAAAACATATGGATACAACGGCGGTCGAAAAGCTCCCGGGGGTGCGCGCCATTCTGACCTATGAAGATCCCGAGGTGAAAGCGCTGAAGGTGACCAATGCGGGTTGGACGGATGGTGTGGACATCCTCTCCTATGACCGTATGATGTGGTACCCTATGAGGGATCGACGGGTGATCGGAGATTGGGCCCGTTGGGTAGGAGACGAGGTCGGCCTGGTGGTAGCCGCCGACAGTGAGACCATTGCCGAAGAGGCCCTCAGATTGGCCAAGATTGATTGGGAGGTCTTTCCCTTTGTTCTCGATCCCATTGAGGCAATGAAGCCCGAGGCTCCCCTGGTCCATCCCGAATTGAGGGAAACCAATATATTGCCTGAGGATCCCGTGGGCGGTCCCGATGTCTTTCTCAAGAAAGGTGATGTGGACAAGGGCTTCAGTGAAGCGGATGTGGTAGCGGAATCGCAGGCTACGGTTCACAACCCCAATCAGGGTTCTCTCGACAACTGGTGCTGCGTCGTCGAATGGAAAGATGGCATGCTGACGGTCTGGTCCAACTCTTACGAGGCGCAACAGACCCGGATGCATATGAGCCAGATGCTCGAGTTGCCTCTATCAAAAGTTCGCGTGATCAGTTCGTTTGTGGGTGGGCAATTCGGCCGGAATGATACCGGAGAACAGCCGTTTTTCCTCTATACGGCCTTGCTGGCCAAAAAGACCGGACGAGCGGTGAAGTTCAGGCAGAACAACCGGGAAAGCTTTCTCAATTCCCGGCAACCCGCGATTTACACCGCCAGGGCAGGGGCCAAGAAGGATGGCACCATCACATCCATGGCCTTCAAATGCATCGGTAATGCCGGTGCGTACGCCGATCAGACCATGTTCGCGTTGAAATTCGGCCCTGCGGAAATCGCCGAAGTGACGCTGGCGCATATCCCCAATGTCAAGATGGAGGCCTACGGGGTCTATACCAATAAACTGCCTGCGTGCATGATGCGCGGGGTGGGCAATTCCCAGTTTAATCTCAGTTTCGGGCAGATCGTCGATGTCCTGGCCGAAAAACTTGATATGGACCCCATTGATCTGGCCATCAGGAATTTCGGGCATGAGGAGGAAGAACTGCCCAACAAGAGCCTGGTTGAGGTCCTGCAGGAGGGTGCGCGCCGGATCGGGTGGGAAAACCGCCACAAGCCAGGCCAGGGGCCGGTTTACCAACACGTCCGCAAACGGGGCATGGGGTTTTCTTTCCACCCGGGATGGCATGCCGAGTGGCAGGAGACACGGCGCGGCAAGATCGAGGTGAGCTTTAGGCTGAATCCGGACGGGACCGTGATGCTGGAAGCCCCGACAGTGGAGACCGGGTCTGGATCCAATACCTGCAATTTCTTAGGGTGTCTGGAGGCCTTGAGCTTTCTCGCAATCCGACCGGAAGATGTCCATTATTCCCAGGTGGTGGACACGGAAACGAGCCTGAGGGATTGCGTCCAGACCGACAGCTCGGTCGCCTATCTGCAATCAGAGGCCATGATGGTGGCGGCGGCGGACCTGAAGAGAAAGATCTGCGCACTGGCCGCTCCCAAACTGGGCGTGAAACCGGACGAGCTGGATATCAAGGAGGGAGATATTTTCGTCACAGCGTCTCCGGACAAGCATATGGCCGTGAAGGCGCTGCTGTGGGAGACCGATCTCGGCCCCATTATATCCACCGTGAGTCGGGAACCCCTTGATCAAATGACCGGGATTCCCTTCATCGCCACCTTCGCCGAGGTGGAAGTGGACACCGATACCGGAGAGGTGGATGTCCTCAAGCTGGTGGTGCTCCATGACTGCGGTACGGTCATGCACGCCTCGGGGGCCGAAGCCCAGCAACTGGGCGGCCAGGTCATGGGGCTCGGGGAAGCGCTTTACGAAGAGATTATCTACGATGAGGCAAGGGGGGTGCCCCTCAATTTCAACTGGATCGATTACAAGATAGCGACCATGGCCGATTTCCCTCCAGTGGAGCCGGCCCTGATGGAAGTGTGGAAGGGAGGCGGGGAGTATGGCGCGTGCGGCATCGGAGAGTCAACGCTGACCTGTACGCCGCGGGCGGTGCTCAATGCCATATACAACGCGATCAATGTGAGAGTTGATGAGCTGCCGGTCAAACCCGAAAAAATTCTAAAAGCCCTGGGCAAGATTTGAGGTGTAGCCATGACATTACGACCATTCAAGCATGTTGCCGCTGATTCCGTTGACCGGGCCGTTGAGCTGTTGGACGAATATGGTGAAAAAGCGAGGCTCGTCGCCGGTGGTACGGATATTCTCGGTGGTCTAAAGGATAACATCCATCCCCGGTATCCGGAAATACTCATTGACATGAAGCCCATTTCCGGCCTGGACGCGATTGAGGAGACCGGCGACGGTCTACGGATCGGGGCCCTGACGCGCCTGAGCACCCTCTCCGAACATCCCCTTGTCAAGGAAAAATACGGGATTTTGGCGGAAGCGGCCCGTTCGGTGGCCTCTCCCCAATTGAGAAACATGGGCACCGTGGGGGGCAATATCTGCCAGGAACCCCGGTGCTGGTATTACCGTTATCCGGACAACCAGTTCCATTGTTTCAGAAAGGGTGGCAATACCTGCCCGGCCATGACCGGAGAGAACCGGTATCATTCCATATTCGGGGCCGCGGACCTTGGCCCCCCGGGGTGTGGTTCTGCATGTCCCGGGAGTATCGATATCCCTGCCTATATGAGTAAAATCCGTGCGGGAAAAATTGATGAGGCCTGCGATATCCTTCTCGCCTGCAACCCCATTCCAGCCATCACCGGCCGAGCATGCCCGCATTTCTGTGAGTTTGAATGCAACCGTCGTGATGTGGATGAATCGGTGTCCGTACGGGCCGTCGAGCGTTCCCTGGGTGACTATATCCTCGACCATGCATCCGAGTTCCTCACGCCTCCCGAGCATGAAACGGGCAAATCGGTGGCGGTGATCGGCTCCGGCCCGGGTGGGCTGGCCGCTGCCTACTATCTGCGGAAGGCCGGCCACACCGTTACGGTTTTGGAGAAGATGGGGGAACCTGGAGGCATGCTGCGTTACGGCATTCCCCCCTACCGTTTGCCGAAAGACCTTGTGGACAGGCAGGTGAAGACCCTCGAAGGCATGGGGATTGCGTTTCGCCTCAATGTGAACCTGGGTGAGGATATCATCCTGGAGGGTCTCAGAAAGGAATTTGACAGCGTATTCATGGCCACCGGAAACTGGCTCCAGAAGAACCTGGGGATCCAAAAGGAAGAAATGCTCCGATCCGGATTGGATTTTCTCATCGAGGTGAACAAGGGCTCGAGAACCAAGCCCGGGAAAAGGGTCCTGGTGATCGGAGGCGGAAACGTGGCCATGGACGTGGCCATAACAGCCGCACGGTTGGGGGCCGATGAAGTCACGCTGGTCTGCCTGGAATCCCGCGAGGAAATGCCGGCTGTCGAGGAGGAGATCGAGGAGGCCGTCAAAGAGAAGATCCGCCTGATGCCTTCCTGGGGCCCCCACCGGGTACTCGAGGATAAGGGAAAGCTCACGGGAATGGAATTTGACCGGTGCACATCGGTCTTCGACGAGGAACACCGCTTTTGTCCGGCGTTGGATTCGAGTGAGCGAATGACGGTGGAAGCCGATACGGTCATGCTGGCCATAGGGCAGGGCGCTGATCTTTCCTGTCTCGACGGCGGCATCGAGGTTTCACGCGGCCTGGTTGCGGTGGACCAGGAAACGCAAGGCACGAATGTGCCGGGGGTTTTCTCCGGCGGCGACATGACCACCGGCCCCGCTTCGATCATTGAAGCCATTGCATCGGGCCGCAGGGCGGCCAAGGCAATCGATCGCTACCTCCAGGGTGAGGCCGGGCCTGAGGTGTTGCCAGGTTTTTCAAAGAAACCGTTCCTGTCCGTCAACACGGAGGGCTTGAACCGGGTGGAGCGCGAGACCATGCCCGCGGTTCCCCCGGCAGAGCGAAGTCTGGATCAGGAGGACCATCTAGGCCTGGATTGGAGCGGCGCGGAACGGGAGGCCGGGCGATGTTTGAACTGTGGCTGCGTGGCGGTCAACGCCTCTGATCTGGCGCCTGTATTGATCGCACTGGGGGCGAGGATAAAGACCACCCGAAGGATCATCGAGGCGGAAGACTTTTTCGATGCGGGAGAGGGAAAATCAACGCTCTTGGAAAGTGATGAATTGGTCCTGGAGATAGAGATTCCCGAACCGGCGGCGGGAAACAGACAGAAATACTGGAAATACCGCATCCGGAACGCCATCGATTTCCCGATCTGCGGTGTGGCATCTGTTTTTGTTATGGAAGACGGCCGAATCAAGGACGCCCGGATTGTCCTGGGGGCGGTGGCTCCAAGACCGGTTCGATTGACGGAGGGAGAGGCCTTTCTGAAAGGAAAGACAGTTGGAGATGATCTGGCGGAGGCCGTCAAGGATTTCCCGTTTCAGGGAATCATCCCGCTCGCGAGGAACAGATACAAGGTCCAGATGACACGCGCGTTACTGCGGAAGGTCATCTGGTCCTTTGCGTCCGCGGAAGGCTCCGATCCCGTATAGCACACCGCTTGGCTTTGGGATCGGGTCTCCATCGTTTCCATTGAAAACGGGCGACTCTGCCGATTCATCTGTTCGTGATGAGGCCGGCCGGGAATGGGGCCCTTTCGCCGGAGCTAACCGTGCAGCGACCTGCCCAGGGCCTTGAAGGAGGCCTCCATCATGATCTCCGGAAGGGTGGGGTGGGCATGGATGGTATCGGCCAGGTCTTCCACGCTTCCTCCCATCTTTATGGCCAGGGCCGCCTCGGCGATCAGGTCTGTTGCATGGGCCCCCACGATGTGAACCCCCAGGATCCTCCCGTTTTCAGCATCCGACACGATCTTTGCCTGCCCAGCGATCTCTCCCATGGCCTGGGCCTTCCCAAGGGCTCGAAAAAGGACGGTATCCGATCGCGCATTGAGACCCGCCGCCTCGGCCTGGGTCTCGGTCAGTCCCACATCGGCAATCTCCGGACTTGAAAAGACCGCACCCGGAACCACCGTGTAGTCCATGGACCTGTCTGCTCCCATGGCGTTTTCAGCGGCAATGTTCCCTTCTGTCGAAGCCACGTGAGCGAGCATGATCTTTGAAGGCCCCAGGATGTCTCCGATGGCGTAGACGCCGTGCACGGTCGTTTCCATATGTTCATCCACGGCGATCCAGCCTTTGGGGTCAGGCTCGAGCCCCAGGTCCCCGAGACCCAGGTCCCCGGTATTGGGTCTTCGCCCGACGCACACCAGGACCTTTTCCGCCTCAAGGGTGAGGGGTTCTTGGTCCTTGGGGGAAGGGGCTTCCAGAAAGGGGGAAGGCCCCAGGGTTGCAAGGACCCCACTGCCCGTATCCTCAACGGATATTGCCACGCGGTTCACATGAAACGCGATCTTGCGCTTTTTCATCTCCCTTGAAAGGATTTTGGAGCAACTCTCATCCACAGAGGGCAGGGGAAGCAGGCGCGACAGGGCCTCGACCACCGTGACCTTTGAACCCAGGGCCGAAAAGATGGCGGCAAATTCACAGCCGATCACGCCGCCCCCCACGATGATGATGGAATCCGGGATTTTCTCCAAAGACAGGGCGTGATCACTTGATAGCACCCTCTCTCCATCAAAGGGAAAGGCGGGTATATCCAGGGGTCGCGTGCCCGTGGCGAGGATCAGCTTTTCCCAGTTAAGTTCCATGGGTGCTTCTCCCGGTTGCCTGACCTCCACCAGACCGGGTTCCCTTATGACGGCCGTACCGCTCTGATAGCGCACCCCGTTATGCTGAATGAGCTTCAGAATGCCGTCCCGCTGTGATTGGACGATGGCGCTCTTTCTGGCCATCAAGCGTTCAAGATCCGCCTGGACAGATCCTTTAACCTCGATTCCGAAGTCACGCGCCCTGCTGAATTTCTCCAGCAGTTCGGCCGTGGTGACCAGGATTTTGGTGGGGATGCATCCCCAGTTCAGGCAGGTCCCGCCGATATCCTCCCTTTCCACCAGGGTGACATCGCCGCCGAGCTGGGCCGCACGGATGGCCGCGACGTACCCGCCCGGGCCTGCGCCGATAATGACGATCCTTGTTTTCAGCGCTTGCGTCGATCCATGGGGCATATCAAACAGCGCCTTTCGGTTTCAGGGTTAACAGGGAGAACTTGGAAACAGCAATTGAGATTCATTGGATATTTGATTGTGCAAGGCCCTTCTGCGGCAGTCAAGAAAAAAGTTGACTGGTTGCTGGTTTCGACAGTACCGTTTAACTTTATTGACAATTTCTGCAAAAAAACATATATAAATTCATGTAAAGATAAACCATAAGCAGCTGCTCAGGCTCCCAATCTCAGGGTAAGACGGGAATGCGGCATGACGAACCGGACAAGCGGGGCATTCTAAATTGCAAGTCCACCATACCATTCTGGGGTGAAAATGAGGATCGACGAAACCAACATCGGCATCATCAAACAACTTCGTGATGGGAGAAAATCATTCAAGGCCATTGCCGATTCACTGACTATTACCGAAAATACGGTCAGGACAAGGGTCAAGAAGCTGCAGAAGGAGGGACTGCTGGATATCACCGCCCTGGTGGATCCGGAAGGCCTCCCCGAGCACAGGCTTGTCATGGTGGGGGTTAAGCTGGACACCATGGAGCTCGTAAAAAAGGGGGAGGAGTTCAGCCGGCTTAAGGGAGTGGTTTCGGTGGGGGTGGTGACAGGGCGTTTTGATCTCATCTTGACGGTATTATTGAGTGAACAATTCGGTCTTCTTGAGTTTTACTCCGATGAGGTCTCACGGATAGCAGATGTGCAATCCGTTGAGACTTTCGTGATATACAAGGGCTACAACCTGAAGATTCCCTATGTCCTGCCCTGATCGTGAGCCATTTCAATCGCATTGAATCATTCAGAACTATTTTGAGGAGCTAAGGAGGAGCCAACATGAAAGAAATCACCGAACTGAGTTTTCCTGAAGACGTCCGTTATACAAAGGATCATGAATGGGGAAAGTCCGTAGACGGCAAGGTGAAGGTCGGCATTTCGGACTACGCGCAGGATCAGCTGGGGGAAATCGTGTTTGTGGAATTACCCGAGGTAGGGGCCGCCTTCGAAAAGGGAGATGAATTCGGTACGCTCGAATCCGTCAAGGCCGTTTCCGAACTCTACATGCCTGTTGGCGGGGAAGTGGTCGGCGTCAACTCCCAACTGGAAGATTCCCCGGAGCTGGTCAACAGTGATCCCTATGACGGCGGCTGGATCATTGAGGTGGCAGCGGGTGACGCATCCGAGATGGATGGACTCATGGACAAGAGCACGTATGTAGAGGAATTAAAGGGCATTAAACCATGAGATACTTTCCCCATACCGATGAAGATATCGCGGCCATGCTCAAGCTGGTGGGGGTGGGCACCCTGGAGGATCTTTTTTCAACGATCCCTGAGGATTGTCGTCGCAAAAAGGCCCTGTCTCTGCCTGAGGCCATGACCGAATGGGATCTCAATCGTCACATGAGGGCCCTTTCCCTGGATATGGCCGCATACCCGGAATACAAGGTCTATCTTGGCGCAGGCAGCTACGAGCATTACATCCCGGCGGCCGTTTCCTACCTCCTGGAACGCTCCGAGTTTTCCACGGCCTACACGCCGTATCAGCCGGAGATCAGCCAGGGAACCCTCCAGGCCATGTATGAGTATCAGACCCTTGTGGCCAGGCTGCTGGGGATGGATGTGGCCAATGCTTCCATGTATGACGGGGCTTCGGCCTTGGCCGAGGCCTTCAAGATGAGTTTCAACATCAAGCGCAAAAGGAAAACGCTGGCAATATCCGGCGTGGTAAATCCCCTTTACCGCAGTGTGGTTGAGACCTATTTTGCGCCGACGGAATACCGGGTGGTGGAGCTTCCCTATCTCCAGAACGGCACAACCGATCTTTCGGGCATAGCTGAAATAGAGGAGCTTGCCGCGGTAGCCGTGCAGTCGCCGAATTTTTTCGGGTGTCTAGAAGATCTGCAATCTGCCGGTGAAGCGGCCCACCTGAAGGATGCCCTCTTGATTGCCTGTTTTACGGAACCCCTCGCCTACGGGCTTTTGAGGAATCCGGGCAGCCAGGGCCCGGACATCGCCTGTGGAGAGGGACAAAGCCTCGGGATTCCCCAGTCGTTCGGGGGGCCGGGCCTGGGAATGTTTGCGGTGAAAAAGGACTATGTGCGCAAGATGCCCGGCCGTCTCGTGGGAAGGACCAAGGACCTGGACGGAAAAGACGGGTTTGTCCTCACACTGGCCACACGTGAGCAGCATATCCGCCGTGAAAAGGCCACATCCAATATCTGTTCCAACCAGGGACTCTGTGCTCTGACGGCCGCCATGTACATGGCATCGGTCGGAGGAAAAGGCATCCGGGACCTGGCCGGGCTGAACCGTGACAAGGCCGAATACCTCAAGGAGCGGCTCAGGGAAGCGGGTGTAAAGATGGCCTTTGAAACACCGACCTTCAATGAATTCGTGGTGCAATTCCCCAAGGGTCTTGAGGCGAAATATGAGGAATTGCTCGGAAAAAAGATCGTCGCCGGCCTGCCGCTCGTACCGTACTATCCCGAGCTTGCCCACCACTATCTGCTGTGTGTCACGGAGACAAAGACCAGGGACGACCTGGATGCACTGGTCGCGGAGATAACATCATGAAAAGCGTTCAAGGAACAACCGGGCTCATATTCAATGAGCCCCTGCTCTGGGAAAAGGGGAAAAAGGGCAGATGCGGATTTTCCCTTCCGCGGAGGGATGTGAAAAAGTATCCCCTGGATAAGCGATTCAAAGGGGATGGACCGGATTTTCCGGATCTAAGCGAAGTGGATGTGGTGCGGCACTTTACCAGACTGTCACAGTGGAATTACGGTGTAGATTCCGGCATGTACCCGCTCGGTTCCTGTACCATGAAGTACAATCCCAAGTGCAACGAAAAACAGGCTAATCTGGATGGGTTTGCCGGTGCCCACCCGCTGCTCCCTTCAAGTCTCTCCCAGGGGGCCCTCGGGATGATGTACGAACTGGAGCAATTGCTCGGGGAGATCACCGGCCTTGACGCGGTGAATCTACAGCCGGCGGCTGGGGCACACGGGGAACTGACCGCCATGCTCATTTTTTCGGCCTGCCACAGGAGCAGGGGATCCCTTCGATCCAAGATCCTGATCCCGGACACGGCCCACGGCACAAATCCTTCCAGTTCGGCCCTCTGCGGCTTCCATCCGGTGCCTGTAAAATCAGGCGAGGACGGCATCCTCGCCCCTGAGACCATTGCCGAGACAATGGATGAAGAGACCGCCGGGATCATGATCACCAACCCCAACACCCTGGGACTTTTTGAAGAAAACATCAAGGAGATCGCAAAGATCGTGCATTCCAAGGGTGGACTGGTGTATGTGGACGGCGCCAATATGAATGCCGTGATGGGTATGGTGAGCATGGGCGATATCGGAGTGGATGCCATGCACCTGAACCTCCACAAGACCTTTTCAACGCCCCACGGCGGGGGAGGGCCCGGTTCCGGACCCGTGTGTGTCGCGAAATTCCTGGAGCCCTTTTTGCCCGTTCCCCGGATCGTCAGGGAAGAAGGCGGTTACACCCTGTCTTATGATTTTCCGGAAACGGTGGGTAAGTTACATGCCTTTTACGGGAACTTCGGCATTCTCGTCAGGGCCTACAGCTATATCCTGACCATGGGGAAAAACCTGAAAAAGGCCAGTCAGCTTGCGGTCCTGAACGCCAACTATATCAAGGAGAGGCTCAAGGATGTTTTCTACCTGCCCTATGACAGGCCGTGCATGCATGAATGTGTCTTTACCGACAAAAAACAGCAGGCCGCAAAGATCGCCACCCTTGATGTGGCCAAACGGTTGATGGACTATGGCTTTCACCCCCCCACCATCTATTTTCCACTGGTGGTTCACGGGGCACTTATGATCGAACCCACCGAGACGGAATCCAGGGAGGATATCGATCTTTTCATAGAGACCTTGAAGACTATTGCAGGGGAGGCCGAAGAGCATCCGGAACGGCTTCATGAGGCCCCCACGGCTCCTAAAGTGAGGCGGATGGATGAAACGGCAGCCGCAAGAAAGCCCTGCCTTGCCGGGTAGCATGCCGGTTCCGAGGCCGTGCCTCTGCCTGGAGATCGCCTCCATGGACTACGGGGAGGCGTGGGATCTGCAATCCCGCCTGGTAGAGGCCAGGAGGACCGGGGTTCTTCCGGACGACGTGGTCCTCTTTCTGGAACACCCGTCGGTCTTCACGCTCGGGCGGAGGGGAGGGAGGGAGAACCTCCTGGTTTCAGAGGCTTTTCTGGAAAGAGCGGGAATACCGGTGGTCCATGTGGAGCGAGGTGGTAACATCACATACCATGGACCCGGGCAGATCGTGGGTTATCCCATCCTGGATCTTCGCGGGGCAGGGCTGGATGTGACGGAATACGTAGAACGGCTTGAGGAGATCATGATAGGGGTCGCCTCGGACTTCGGGGTCCACGCCTCCCGGGACAGCCGGAACAGGGGGGTTTGGGTAGGCAACAGAAAGCTGGGAAGCATCGGCATAGCCATAAGACATGGCATTTCTTTTCACGGGCTTGCCTTCAACGTGAATCTCTCTATGGAGCCTTTCGGGTGGATCAATCCCTGCGGTCTAGAGGAGGTGGGGATGACATCCCTCGAACGGGAGCTTTCCGAAAGGCTCCCCATGGAGCGGGTACTCGAATCCGCGAAGAACCGCATGCAGTCCGTCCTCGGCCTGGCATTCAAGGCGATCACCTTGCAGGCACTGAAAGAGCTTTTGGGCGGTGCCGGTGATAGCGAAGGGATTTCATGACAGGGACCCATCAAGAGTCCGCGACAAGAATGCGAAAACCTGCCTGGTTGAAACGCAGCCTGCCGTCCGGACCGGTCTACGGGGAGACCCGGGCCCTGCTCGACGCCTTCGGGCTTCACACCGTCTGCCAGGAAGCCCAATGCCCCAACCGGTTCGAGTGCTTTTCCAAGAAAACGGCGACCTTCCTGATCATGGGACCCAAGTGCACACGCAACTGCCGGTTCTGTTCCGTCGACTCGGGACCCGCCGGCCCCCCCGATCCCGAAGAGCCGGTCCGGGTGGCCCGGGCGGCCCGGGACATGGGGCTTCGATATGTGGTGGTGACCTCCGTCACCAGGGACGACCTCCCTGATGGGGGCGCCCACCTCTTCGCCGGGACCATAAGGGAGATTCGCAGTCGCATCGATCAGGTCCATGTGGAGGTCCTGATCCCCGACTTCAAGGGTGACGAAAGCAGCCTGGTTATTGTCCTTGATGCCCAACCGGATGTCCTCAACCACAATATTGAAACAGTGCCGCGTCTCTACGGCCTGGTTCGGCCGGAAGCCGACTATCAACGTTCGCTCACCCTCCTGTCAAGTGCCCATAATCACAACGCCTCTATCCCCCTGAAGTCGGGCATTATGCTGGGAGTGGGAGAAAAGCCCGTTGAAATCCGAGAGACCCTTCAGGATGTTCATGATTCAGGATGCCGGATCGTGACCATAGGGCAATACCTCCAGCCTTCCAGATACCATCTCCCTGTAGACCGGTTTGTGCACCCCGAGGAATTTGAGGGCTGGAGAAAAACGGCGCTCGAAATGGGCTTCAAGCAGGTTTTCAGCGGCCCATTTGTGAGAAGTTCCTATAATGCCGGAGAGATGTACTCTGCGATCTCTTCAAAAACCCGCCTGGAAGCGGCTGAGTATGGAGGTCCCACATGAAAAAAAGATTCATAATGACTGCCTTTGGCAAAGATCGCCCCGGTATCCTCGCCGAGGTTTCTCAAGTGGTCTATGAAAACGGTTGCAACCTGGAAGACTCGACCATGACCATCCTTGCCGACGAATTTGCCATGATTCTGCTGCTGGAGGGACGGGAGGAAGGTCAGTTGGAAAAACGACTTCTAAGTGATTGCCGAAGGCTTGAGAGGGAAAAGGGGATCTCGGCATTTGTCCATGAGGTGGTAGGCGAAAAGAGGACGGCGCAGAAAGAAACCTCCCTTTACGTCCTGCGCGTCGAGGGCCTTGACCAGGCCGGGATTGTGTACAAGATCAGCCGGTATCTGGCTGATCACCACATCAATGTATCAAACCTGAATTCCAGGATGGATTATTCCCCTGACAGCGGCGCTGCCATCTATACCATGGAAATCCAGATCGAGGTCCCGGCGGGGATGACTGAAAATGACCTGGATAGCGGCCTGACCCAGGTTGGAAACGCATTGAATGTGGATATCTCCCTTGTGAAACAATAAGGCTCATCCCAACGGCCTCTTCAATTGACCAGGCATCTCATTCTCATCCTTGAAGGGGGTGTTTCCTCTTCTGGTTCACCCAGGACTTGGAGAAACGCCCTTACCACAACCGGGTCGAACTGCCGGCCTGCCTCCTGCCTGATGATCTGAACGGCCCTTTCCTGTGCCATTCCTTTTCTGTAGGGCCTGTCCGAGACCATGGCGTCATAGGCGTCTGCAACGGCCAGAACCCTGGCACCAAGAGAAATAGCGTCGCCTGAAAGGCTATCAGGATACCCTCTGCCGTCAAACCGTTCGTGATGCTGTAAGATCATCGGTGCAATGTGGATAAAAGCGGCGATGGGTTCTATGATTTTGGCTCCCATGCGCGGGTGGTTTCTGACGATGGTCCATTCCGCGCGCGTGAGCTTCCCCGGTTTGTCGAGGATGTGGGCTGGAACCCCGATCTTCCCGATATCATGCAGCAGGCCTCCCCGATGGAGATCTTTGAGGTCCTCCCGGGAGAAACCCATAATACGGCCTATTCTCAGGGTGTTTTGCGTGACCCTTTCAGTGTGGCCCGCTGTCCAGGGAGACTTGGCATCCACTGTGCGGGCGAGTGCCTTCAAGGCACCCCAACTCAGGGTGGAAAGCTCTTCCAGCAGTCGCGCATTGCTCAGGGCCACGGCGACCTGATTTGTCAAGAGGCGTGCCTGGGAGAGATTGTCTTTGTCCTGCTCAAATGGGTCGGATGGACCCATCACGATGACGCCTGCAAATTCCTCTTTTATGTAAAGGGGGAGAACCGCAAGGGACAAAGCCGGATTGGTTTGAAGAGGAAGAAGGAATTTCGGGGTGATTTCATCATCCCGGATGATCATGAAATCTTTCGCCTTGAGGATCCTTTTGATATCCGATGGGCTGAATCCCATATTTTCAACAAGTTCAACTTCGTTGGTCTTATCGCGCCGCAGGTAGGTCCTGGGGTGAGCATCTCCCATGGGACTGAGGAGAATAAGCCCCGCCCTATTGCAATGAAAAAGATCGGCCATTCGGGTGAGTGCAATTGTTGCAATTCCTTTCGTCTCCAGGGATGACAGAATCGCTCGATCAATTTCCGCCACCGCGGTCATCGTTCTGAATTGCCTGCCCAACCGTTCAGCCATACCGTTAAAGGATTGTGCGAGATCTTCAAACTCGTCGCCAGTGTTTAGGGATATCCTGTTATCGAATTGTTTCATCCCGATAAGGTGAGCCCCTTTTTTCAATTCTTCCAGGGGCAGCATGGTTCTCCGAATCTGTACAAGGCTGATAAAGACTACAACCAGAAAGGACAAGAGGACCACAAGTGGAAACGTTTTCTTGAAATAGGAAACAGGGGAGAAGATGTATCCCTCGGGTTGACTCATGATAACGGTCCATCTGGAATGCAGGAAGTCATATTTGAGGGGGATCGACCAGAAACTGGCCAGATATTTTTCTTGTCCGGAATTCCAAACAAAGTACCCGGATGTGTTATTGTCCACCCTTTTTCGGTAAGAGGAAGGGGCAATGGGTATGGTGCAAAATATGACCCGGTCCATTTGATCCAAGACACAGAGTTCCGTCTTGTGGGGAAGGGAATCATAATCGGCCAGGCCCAGCAAGTAGTCGGTCTTTATTTCGCCAAGAAGATAGCCCTCACCTAATCTTTCTGAAAGCACGGATCGGGCCATGGAAAGATGCAGCAGGCCTTTCTCATCACGGCTGCTCCTTAGCAATGGTTTCCCTGACAGGAGGTGCTTTATTTCCTGATCTGAAAATTGTTCCGGCTTTTGGATCTTTCCCAACAGCGGCAGGAAGGTACCGGAGCCCCGGATGAGCTCAAGGTTGCTGAATTGCCGATTCAGTTTTTTTGAGTAATCTCCGGAAAGGGGTTTCAAAAAGGTCTCCGGGTCACGTTGGAGCGAAAGGGAAAGATTCTGCAGCTCATTGTCAAGAAAAGTCAGTCTATCGAAGATGGACATCCCCAGGTTCTTGCTCGAATGCAGTAACCGTATCTTGCCCTGCTCCTGAAGCTGGCCCGTAACCTGATTGAAAGAGATGATGCCGAGGATGGCAATAGGCACTAGGGTGCAGAGAATAAACTGTACCAAAACGCGGCGAGCCACCCCGCCTCTCAAGAAGGATGTCTTGAACGATGGATCTTGGGTCTTGATAGGTTTCATCAGTGAAAAACTCCCACTCGGTTAATAATTTGACGCCAGCCCTATGAATCCTCCGTCGCTTGCCCTTATGATATCGTCCTGGCTGTTATGCGACGTTATGGGCGGTTGGCTCTTCCCGTCTTTTCCCTTGCTGTAGAGATCGTAATCCGAATTCAAGGGGTGGAGGGAACGGTCTTTGCGTATTTTCCCTTGCCCTTTCACTGTTGCGTAGTTCAAGTACTGGTATGGGTTGCCCCAGGGATCGAGAAGCCCTGCGCGTCCTATGTCATTGAGCGTGTTGGGGAGAGGCCCTCCATCCGCTGCAAAGGCGCTGATCTCCTGGCTCAGAATTTTGATTTCCGCTATGGCTTTGGCTATTTTCGCCTTTTCAACGTATCTGCTGAAGGCGGGTATGGCAATGGCCGCAAGCGTCATTATGATGGCCACAACGATCATGAGTTCGATGAGGGTAAACCCCTTGCAGTGTCGATAGGGTTTTGCATCCCCGGGAAAGACGATGGGATTATCTATGTAACATTTTGAATTCAAATCAAAAATGGCCTTCTTGGACGTGTACATGGGTCATCGCCTGTCCCAATGACTGGGAATCAACTTGGGGCCGTACATGACAATTCAAGGTAAGTATCGGCATTTTTTACAAAAAACTTGAATAATAGTACTCAAACTGATAAACAGAAAACCTGAATAGAGGCGGGATGAACCAGAAGAGGCCTGTTTATGATTATTCAAATATACGAAATCCAGACGCCTGAAGAAGCGGAAAAATGTATTGAAGCCGGGGTGAATCACCTGGGCAGCGTGGTCCTGTTAGAGGGCAAGTGGCGTGATCCCCTGCTGAGGGAAACCGTGCGCCTGATCCAGAATGCCGAAAAGAAGAGCTGCCTGATCCCCCTTTTCAGGCACTCGGAGCGAATTTATCGGGTCCTGGATTACTACGGTCCGGATTACGTCCACTTCTGCGACAACCTTGTTTCGCCGGAAAAGAAGGTTTATGACCTGGAACCTTTCACCAAGTTGCAGAAAGAGGTGAGGAGTTATTTCCCTGAAATCAGGATGGTACGATCCATTCCCCTGCCCCGTGAAGACACGGACGGGGAGTTTCCCTTCCTGGAACTGGCCAGAGAATTTGAAGCCATAAGTGACGTCTTACTCACGGATACGTGGGTGGAGGAGGAGCCGGTCACGGGCTTTATCGGGATCACCGGCAAGACCGTTGACTGGGACATGGCCGGGGAATTGGTTCGGGAGAGCCATATCCCGGTGATCCTCGCCGGGGGGCTCTCCCCGGAAAACGTGAGTGAGGCTATCCTGAAGGTCCTGCCCGCGGGGGCGGACAGTTGTACCCTGACCAATAGCCGGGGCCCGGACGGCAAGGCCCTTCGGTTCCGAAAAGACGCCCGGAAAGTCCGTGAATTTGTGAGGGAGGTACGCATGGCTGAAGAGACCATAAAAGAGGGACTGGAAAAAAAGCTCGAGGATTTGAAAGAAAGGCTGAGGGACCGGGAGGCGGCCCTGCCGGCCCACTCTGTCAGGCCCAACCAGATCCTGGCTATCGAGGAACTGGAAGACCAGATTGAAGAGGTGGAAAAGGAAATAAAGCGTTTAGAAGGCATGTAATGGATATCATCCTGAACTGCCCCCAGTGTTCTGCGGAAGTGAACCTTGAGGAGGATGCTTCCGTTTTTCGCTGCAAGTATTGCGACTCCGTTCTCATGCCAACTGGAAGAAATGAGGTCCAATCCTTTTTCTTCCCCCCGAAAGGGACGAAGACCCAGGTGGGTAAGGCCCTCCTCAAAACCCTGGCCAGGAAGAGAATGGGGCGCGTCAAAATAGAGGGTGCGGATCTCGTCTATGCCCCCTACTGGCGGGTAGTGGGACTCTTGTTTCAGCACGCATTCGGCCGGAAATATGAAAACACGCTGTACGGCGGAACCTCATATGACTATTTCAAGAAACTTCGGGCCGTGGCCTATGATCGCACGTTTCCGGCCTTCACATCGGATCACTGGGAGGTCTTTTCCCTTGGCCTGAGGGCTGAAGTGATGAAGATGTGGCCCTATAACAAGGAAAAAATGGAGAAGGATGCCCTCGTGATCGGAGAGGATATCCCCCTGGAAGAGGCCGCGAAAATGGCCCTTAGAACACCCTATCCCGGGGGCTCTGCCGACAAGGAGAAAATCGAGTTGCTGAAAACGGAACTGATTGGAGAGAGGTATTCCCTCGTCTATTTTCCCTTTTATTGCTTTTCCACGACACAGGAGGGAAAAAAGACCCTCTTCCTTGTTGATGCCCTTTCGCATAAGGTGGTGAGGGGCCGTCTCTCCATCAGTGAACTGAAAAAGGAATCCAGGCGGGAACAAGTACCCTACAGGCCGCTCCACTTTATTCCTTTCAAGTGCCCCAACTGCGGGTGGGACCTTCCCTACAGACCGAAGGCCGGGATTCACCTCTGCCGCACCTGTGGGAGGGCGTGGCAGGAGATGGGAGAGGCCTTTCAGGAGGTTCCTTACAGCGTCGTGCTTCCGGGGGAAGGCGCGCGTACCGATGCCTTCACCTATCTGCCGTTCTGGCGGTTGACGGTCACCATCTCGGGCTCTCGCAAAGAATACAAAAACCTGTGGGATTTTTACGGACTTTTTCCCCTGCCCAGGGTTATGGATAAAGAATTGCTGGAAAAGAGGGACATCCATTTCTTTATCCCGGCCTTCAGGATCAGAAATGCCGCTGCGGTGGATCGGTTTGCCGTCCAGATGGCGCGGAATCAACCTGAATACCATGTGACCGAAACAGAGGAATTCAGGGATATCCGCGCAGCGGATGTGTGGCTACCCATGGACGAGGCCGTGGAAATGGCCCATATCCTCCTTTATTCCATGATCCCGAAGCGCGCCAAAAGGACCCGCAAGGAGGTCCAGGATGCGCAGTTGCACCTGGAAGAGAGACGCCTGATCTGGCTCCCGTTTATTGAAAAGGGCATTTTTCTAAGAGAGGTTCACCACGATTTTGCCATTCAGAAAAACTGCCTTGAATTGGATTAGCAGCCCAAAAGCCCTTGAAAAGCCATTATGGCTGTGTTATTCTCAATAATCTGTTTTATTGATGGCTTTGTAAAAAGCTGGTTCATGCCGCAAGCGGCAACCTATGAGTTACGAAGAGGAGCCGGACCTGACACTCTTTTTCAGACCCTTTCTAAACACTTCGGAGGGGATGGACGCCGATTTGGGGTTTAGCGTAAATTCATAGAAGCGCGTGGGGTTTGGGAGGCGTAAACCCCAAATAGCCGTCCATATCGGTGTT
>JBAPTR010000289.1:0-1832 GCA_049282265.1 Desulfatiglandaceae bacterium
TGCTGCAACAAGGCACTGACTGAAATAAGGACTTGGGTAGCGAATGGAATATCTTGTCCTAACCCTTTAAAAATGCTAGCGAATCTTGGGACAACGAAACCCATGATTACCAACACCGATATGAACCCAACCATCAGAAGGATGCTTGGATAAATGGCTGAAGAAATGATAAACTTTTTTGTCTCCTCGGCTCGCTCCTGAAACTCGGCCAGTTTAACCATCACCTCCGGCAATACTCCACCGACCTCACCCACCCGGACCATGTTCACATAGAGATCACCAAAATCCTTCTGTCTAGAAGACATTGCATCGGAGAGACTGTTGCCCCCCCGCAGTGCATCTTCGAACTCTTGCGCTAAAGACTTAAGGTTTCCTTTATTCACAGACCGGCCGACAACGTTCAAGGCGCGATCCAAAGGAAGGCCGGATTTCAAAAGATAGCCAAGATCCTTTGTAAATTGGAGAAGTTCGCTGCTTGTCAGCGACCGGGAATGACGTCTGGAAAAGAATTTTGTGGTATGGTTGCCATCCAGCCATCTGAGGAGTACAAGACCCTGGGATTCCAGGGCGAAGAGCAAAGTTTCTTTATCTTTGGCCTCCGCCGAATCAATGACTTTACGTCCCCGGATATCCACCGCTTCATAGGCAAAACGCGGCATTAACGGGCAACCCTCAACACTTCTTCATAGGTCGTAACACCTTGCCTCACCTTATCCAGGCCATTGACTCTTAATGGCGTCATCCCTTCTGATAGGGCTTTCCGGTATATCCCAAGGCGGTCAGTCCCTTTCAAGACCGTACGCTGTATAGTCTCACTCACGATAAGCAACTCAAATATTCCAACCCTGTCCCGATATCCGGTCCCTCCGCAGTCTTTACAACCCGTTCCTTTTTGATATGTGTCCGATATCTTCTCCGGAGGCAATTCCAGATCTCTAGCCAATATCAGTTTATCTTCCTCGCTCAACCGCACTTCCTCGCGACAATACAGGCACACGCGCCTTACCAAGCGCTGGGCCAACACCGCAACCAGTGAAGAGGCTATCATGAAGGGTTCTATTCCCATGTCTTGGAGACGCGTGATAGCTCCGGCAGCATCATTCGTATGTAACGTCGAAAAGACCATATGGCCGGTGAGCGCTGATTGTACGGCAATCTCCGCCGTCTCCACATCTCTGATCTCTCCTACCAACATGACATCCGGATCGTGTCTGAGAAAAGACCTCAGGCAATTGGCAAAAGTCAGCCCAATTTTAGGCATTATCTGGACCTGATTGATCCCCTCAAGTTGATATTCCACAGGATCTTCAACGGTGACTATTTTTTTCTCCGGCGAGTTTATTTTGTTAAGAGCAGCATAAAGCGTGGTGGTTTTTCCGGCGCCCGTTGGGCCGCATACTAGCACTATGCCATGGGGCATGGATATGATAGATTGAAAAGGCTTCATAATAGGTTCCGGAAACCCCAGGCTATCCAATTCCAAGTTGATGTCTTCTTGGTGCAAAAGCCGTAATACGAGACTCTCTCCAAATTGGACCGGAATGGAGGATACACGAATGTCTATTTCATCGTTCCCCAACTTAAACTTAATCCTTCCGTCTTGGGGAAGCCGCATTTCAGCGATATCCATCTTGGCCATCAACTTGATTCTCGAAGTTATGGCAGCTTTGAGTTTGGCGGCTATGGCTTCCTGGTCATGCAAAATACCGTCAATCCGATAGCGAACCTGTAAAGACTGTCTTCTGGGTTCAATGTGAATATCTGAGGCTCCAACATCCAGAGCTTTGCTTATCAAATGGTTTACTAATCTTATGACCGGCACCTCTGAAGCC
>JBAPTR010000290.1:0-10479 GCA_049282265.1 Desulfatiglandaceae bacterium
CTGGAGTCCTTTCCAGAGCTTCTCCGTATAATCTGCCGGCAAGGGCCCAAGCTCCGGAGTGTCTTTGAGGCGGTCCTCGGCAAACCACCGAAAAGAGACAGGGGTTCTCAGTTCTTCCTTGGGCGCGGGAAGGACATAGTACCCTTTCTTAAGGAATTTTCGCCATGATATTACCTGGGGAAGGTCTGTGGCATCAAAAAGCCGTCTGCACCAGTCCAGTTCGGTTGAGCCCTCTGAAAAAGGGGCTGCGAGTCCCAATCTCTTTGAAATATCTAGAAAAATCTGGAAGTCTGATCTTGATTCACCCAAGGGTTCGATGCATTTATGCTGCATGACCATAACCCGGTGGTTGCACTGGTTGAAGCTGTGATGGATATATCCACCGCAGTGCGCGAATTCGCTTATATCCCATCGCTCAAAGCTTGTGCAGGCAGGCAGCAGAATATCCGCGAACCGGGCTTCACCTTCCATCCAGATGGACTGGTTCACAACAAATTCAAGGCTGTCTGATCTGTAGGCCTTGACGTAGCGATTCGTCTCACTCATCGTCCCGAAATGGGATCCACCGTACTTGTAATACAACTTGATTGGAGAATATCCTGGAGCCGGATAGTTGAAGTCCAGAAACTGGCCCTCTATGGTCTTCGGATCAGTGGGATAACCGGACGTTTGGCCCTCCAGGATGGCTTCAGGGACCTTGAGCCTTGGCACCCTTTGATAGACTGTATTCACTGTGGGGAGCTGGGGCATTCTCTGGTAGAGGCTTACCGCCAGGGCAGTGCCTTCCAGGTCACCCGACAGCCCACCTTCCGCGTAGCCGGGGAAGTAAAAGCCCGTATCCAGTGGCGTTCCTTGCTGCAGGCAGCCAAAGTTAATACCGGGTTTGCCCAGGCCCTGCATGGCCATGAGACAAACCATGGAACGGGCCCATTCATTCCCCGTTGCACACCTGCAGGCCCCACCAAAACCGCTCAATCCTCCGGCCGCAAGATAGGTCTTCTTGGTCCCCCACTCCCGGGCCAGGGCACGAACATCTTTTGCAGGAATCCCTGATTCCTTTTCCTGCCATTCCGGCGTCTTGGGTGCTCCGTCGTCTTTTCCAAGGATATAGTCCTTCCAGACTTCAAAACCTACCGTTCTATCCGCTACATACTGTTTGTCATAGAGTCCTTCAGTAATCCAGACATAGGCAATGGCAAGGGCCAGAGCATTTCCTGTGGCCGGCCTGGGAGCCAGCCACTTTCCACCCAACAATGCAGCAGTGTGATTATAATAAGGATCAATATGGACCATCTTGATTCCGAGTTCTTTCAACCACTGTCTTCTCACTGTTCCTTCGAAGGCGCCATAGACGCCACTTGTGGCCTCAGGATCGCTTGACCAGAAAACCACCATTTCACAGTTCTTAAGACAATCGTCCACGGTACCATAGGCCTCCGGGGCGCCGAGTCTGGTACTGTACCCCCAGTGATGCATCGCCCCCCAGTACCAACCTTCCCAGCTGTCGGGATTGTGGACGACCGGGGTGAAACCTATGGAATTAAAAAACCGGAGCCTGGCACTCAGCCAATAGCCCAATATTCCCCACGTGTGGTGTGATCCGCTTCCATTCAGTATTGCCCCGGGGCCATGTTCCTTTTTTACCCGCTTTATCTCACCTGCGACGATATCGAGGGCCTCATCCCAGCCTATCTTTTCATATCCTGAGATTCCCCTGTTTTGGGGATTGCGTTCACCTTGTGGATCAAAGTCAACGCGTTTCATCGGGTGAAGCATCCTGTCAGGAGAATAGACCATGGACTTCCATGCAAGAGCATGGGGGCTGATAGTGGTTTTTCGTGGCGGAGAAAACCTCTTTCCCCTTGCTTCAATTGTCCATGGCAGCGCGTCGCTATCATCGAAGTCAATGGGCGTGATTCGGATGATCTTGTCTTCTTTCACATAGACAAATACGGGCCCCCCATTGGTGTTACTGGTGTACCTCTTAATGCCTTTGCCCATGTCCGTCCCAAACTTGCTTCCCACTGAGAGCATGATGCTGAGGGTTTCCATGAACCAGGATGTTATGGTATCCGGACCTACAAGCTCCATCTGGAAATTTTTTCCGGCATTGATGAAGGCCATGTAGTCCCTTGGCGGTCTGAGCACTTTCACGGCTAATTCCGGGGTTCTGAATGTGATGCATAGATCCGGAGAGGTATGGATTCCATTTTTTGAGCTGACTTTTCCATCCTTCAAGACAAAAAACCTGCCCTGGGAATTGTCCTTGACCTTTATCTGGGCGATTAAATTCTTTTCCTTGAGACGTTGGGCAAAGGATTTATGCCTTCTCGCCGTGTGTCTTAGGATTTTTTCCAGGCCAAGAAGCATGATCGAAAATTGTGTTTTCTCTAACGCCATATTTCTTCTCCGCTATTTGTGAAACCTGTTCGACTGGGTTTCAATCAGTAATTTTCCCGACAGCTGTCATGATTTACTGGGCATACGATTTGAATCCACACTTTCATAGCAAAGTTGTTTGGAAATCTTTGCTGCGGTCTCTTTTAACCCCATAACAACAGATGAATCCTTCTTTCCGGTAATTGCCTGCGCCGGACCTGCAACCACAACCGCTGCGACAGCTTTTCTCTCGTGGTTAAAAACCGGAGCACCGACTGCGCATGTCCCCTCGTCAAGTTCTTCCCCGTCATACGCGTATCCAAGGCGCCTGATCTCCTTGAAATGTGCATAAAGTGTCTCGATATCGGTTATTGTATTTGTGGTGAACGACTGCAAAGGTGTTTCCAGTAATAGGTCCCGATCCTCCTTATTGCTGAAAGCCAAAAAAGCCTTCGCACCTGCAGCCGCGTGAAAAGGGACCCGGTCACCAATATTTCCGGCAAGCCTGACCATCCTTGGACCCTCAGCAACATATGCCATAACCATGCTTTTTCCTGAAAGAATCTCCAAGACGACCGTGTCTTCCAGTTCATCCCGCAGCATGTCGAGGAACGGTTTCGCGATATAAACAAGATCACTCTTTAACGATTGATTCAGAGAACGAGAAAGCCGGCTGATGGCCGGGCCAAGCGAGTATTTTCCGGTCTGAGGGTTTTGCTGGAGAAACTGGGAGGCCGTCAGCACTTTTACCATTCGACTGACCATGGATTTATGAAATTCAAGCTTTTGACTGAGCTCAACTATCCCCATTTCACGATTCTGCCGTTCAAATGCCGACAGTATCATGAGGGCTTTTTTGATAGATTTATGGGTCTCATTTGGTTGTTGCATATTATGCATCTTAGATGTTGTATGCACACCATATTTCAATACTTGTGTTCGGATGTCAAGAGAAAATGAATATTCCTATTGGAAGACGGGACCCATAACGATAAGCACCCGGCGCGCAAAGTCCAAGAATCAGGATAGTCCAGTGGTGAGACAAATGGATCTCAATATCGTGGTGGTTGAGTGAACAGTATTCGGGTTGGAGGAATCCTTATGGATTCTCAGAAAGGGAATGGGTATGGCGACTTTCAATAACTTGATAAGCCGTCAAAGAAGAGTTTTGCCCCGGTGATCAAGAGAAAAATATAGCAAAGATTATAGAATAAACGTCCGTTGATTCTTGTGTGTAGTTTAATCCCCAACAGGACACCTAACGGTGCCAGAGGACTGAGCAAGAGTGAAGTGAGAAGATTATCAGGGTTGAGCTGCCCAAGATAGGCATAGGGAATCAATTTAGTATAGTTGACGATGGTAAAAAAAACAGCTGTTGTGCCTACAAAGAGGCCCTTTTCCATTTCCTGCGGCAAAAGGTAAATGTTCACGGGAGGTCCTCCCGCGTGAACGCCAAAACTGGTAAAACCGGCCACGGATCCCCAGAAAACACCGCGTGGAACCGTCGCTTTGCCTTTCCGGCCCACTCCCTTCTTGAGAAAAAAAATCATTCCGAAGGCTATCGCAATAACACCGACCAGGATGCGAACTTGTGCTTCCGACAGATATCTGAAAAACTGCGCTCCCACGAAAACACCGAAAATCCCCGACGGTAAGAGAATAGTGAGATTCCTTTTGTCCCAGGTTTTCCTGTAATGCCATAGGGTGAACAGATCCATGATACAGAGCAGGGGTAACAGAATCCCGGCGGCTTGTACCGGGGGAATAATCAATGCCATCATTGGTACAGCCAGGACTCCCAGCCCCGAGCCGAAACCACTTTTCGATATCCCGAAGATAAGAATCGCTGCGGCTGCAATGGGATAAAAAGCATAATTTTCAATCATCGTTTATCGTCCACTAAGCTCTATACATCATAGGGGTTTTCGGTTTCTTGCTCAACATTCGCACTCCTGAAACGGCTGCCGCACATCTCACTGGTCAGCCCCGACGCAGCTCCGGCAGGACCTCTTGGGCGAAATATTCCGCATCTTCCGGATCAAGAAAGATACATATCAATCGGTTGAGACCCACTTTTTCATATTCTTTGATCCTGTCAAGGCATTGTTGCGGATTGCCTGAAATGCGGTTGTTGAGTTCGTGTCTTATGCCCGCCATCTGGAAACGCTCCCAGACTGCCGGGGAGATCATTTTTTTCATCTTGATGGTGGCAGCATCCGGGCTGGATCCCATGATGACAAATGCAGCCAGGCCCAGGCCGTACCCTTTGGCCTTGCGCCCTAACAGGGGCTTTATGCCTTGGAACATCTTGCTTATTTCATGGGGCTGGTGGCCATGCACCAACCATCCATCTCCCAGATCTGCTGCCAGTTTCATGGAACGTTTGGAATCACCTCCGATCCAGATGGGTGGCGCAGGTTTTTGCAGGGGCTTGGGCGTTACTTCAGCGTCGTCCAGTCGGTAATATTTGCCTTCGACACTCACGCGTGGCTCGGTCCACAAGGACCTGATGATCCCGACCGCCTCCCTCTCCCTTTCCACACGCTCCTTGTGGCCTTCCCAGGGAAAGTCAAACGCCCTGAATTCACGCTCGAACCAGCCGGCGCCTACGGTGAGATCCATCCTTCCCCCGGAAAACTGATCCAGCGTGGCACCCATCTTGGCAATCAATCCGGGACCCCGGAAAGTTGTGACCAGGACCATGTGGCTGACGCTAATCCTGCTGGTAGCGCCGGCCACGTAGGTCATGGCGGTCCAGGCTTCGTGAATGCCGTATTCTTGCTCATCCACACTAAAGGGATAGATCATGTGATCATCACACGTGATGAAGTCGTAGCCCGTCTCCTCGGCGCGCAAAGCCATCTTGATGAATTCTTCCGGCGGAGTGGGGGGAATAAAAAAACCCAGTTCTAAACTCATGGCTTTCCTCCTCTATCTGTGAAATGGTATAATTGACTTCCAGTGTCAAAACTCACAATGAGTAACGCATAGCGCCAAAATAGCATCTTGCTGATAACCAAAAAAGATTGACCTCACAAAAAGGGCATATTGATTTTATGCTGACACCCCACTCGATGAAATTCCTTTCAAGAGCAGGCAGGAAAGGGATGTCAACAATCCGAGAATCAGGAAGCCTACATTGAAATTCCAGGCATCCGCCATCGCGCCCAGGGCGGCTGGAGTCAGGCCGGATCCGAATACGGCTCCGATCGCGGCAGTCGCCCCCATGAATGCGCTTAGCTCATTGGAATCCGTCATCCTGGAAATAGCTAGCAGTGCCACAGGGAAAAAGCTCGTCGAAATGGTGGCCTGAATGATGAGAATGGTGATCAATGGTGTTAACGGTGGTGCTAAAGCCAGAGCCGCTGTTGAAAGTCCGGTAATCAGCAAAACCAAAAATAGGACCTTCTTCACACCGAACCTGTCAGCCAAGAAACCCGCCAGCATTGCTACAAAAAAGCCTCCAATCCTTGATAGGCCCAAAATGGTGTTTGCTGTCTTCAGGGGTATCTGATTCCCTTTCACCAGGAACAGTGGGATGATGTTGTAGATGCCAATCGTGCAGGCCGACGCAAAAATCCAGAGGGTTGACATTATCCAGAAGTCCCTGCGTCGTATGATGAAGAGCAACCCGGTGGATTTTCTTTCGGCAGATTTTACGTCGGGAGCCAGGAAAAGTAAACATATGAGCCCCAGGAGAGCTGCCGTGCCCAGAACAGAAAAGAGACTCCTCCATTGAAGAAATTGCAGGGCAAAGGCCACGAAAAGGGGAACCGAGAGGATGCTCAAGGAAGCAGCGGTATCGTGAAATGCAATAACTTTTCCCCAGTTATTTCGGTCAAAAGTGTCCGTCAAGAGGGGAATAGCGCAAGGAAGATAGACCCCTGCGCCCAAACCAATGAGAAAAGAGATGATGGCAAGTGATTGGTAACCCGGGGCGTAATGGACGCCGAAGAGCGATAGGCTCAGGACGGTAAGCCCAACTGCTATAGAACGTTTATAGCCTATACGTGAGGAAAGCACGCTTGAAAGAAGCAGGCTTGCGGTATAGCCAACCGACATGAAGGAAAACAGGCTCCCGGCAAGGCCGTGATCGATTGAAAGCGCGTCTTCTATGAGGGGCAGGATCGGGGAGAGAATCGTTCTGCTCGAAAAGTTGATGTACCAGAGACTCCAGAAGAAAAAGAGAAACAGCAGTTTCATATTTCAACCTAGATTTCCATTGCCGGTTCCGGTTTTTTTCCGGATAGCGCATTTGAGCGCCTGGTGTGCCTTTCCTCTTTGATAAACAGGCCTGACAGAACGGCGCTTGCCGCCATGACCATTGATATGAGAAAAATCGACTGGTAGCCTCCTGTCCTGTCAAAAGATAAGCCACCCAGATACGCCCACGCTCCGCCCCCAAGGTGGTGAATAGTGGTTATAAAACCCGAAATAAGTCCCACATTCGAATATCCGAAAAGGCGGCCCACCAGTATTGTGGCTATGGGAGCGGTAATGAGCAGTGTGAATCCGAAACCAAGAGAGAACACATAAAATGATAGGACATTCTTGAAATTGAGGATAATCAGGAAAAGCGCTACCCTAATCAGGAACGTTATTGAAATGGGGATCTTGGCTCCCATCAAGTCCGTGGCGGGACCGGCAAAAATGACCCCTACCAGACTCATAAGGCCAAACCACGCGAACATATTCCCTGCTGCTACGGGAGACACCCCGTGGTCTGTCAAGAAGGGAACCAGGTGCATTGAAACGAAAAAATCGCCGCTTCCGCACACCAGCATGACGAATGTGAAAAGCCAGAATGACCCGGTCTTCATGGCCTCAAACAGGCCCAGATCTTCTTCCGATTCCAAGGCCCCACCATCTGGTGCAGGGTTGGATCCCATAGCTTTGCTGCCGGGTTTGCCGAAAGGCGTACATCCGAGATCATCCGGGTCACCCTTTAGGATGAAAAAAGCCAGGGAAATATTGATGACAAGCACTATCGTACCAAGAAGAAAAAAGGATACCCTCCACCCCTGAAGAGCCACAAGCGTGGTGACCAATGGAACAATAATAAACTGACCGATCCCGGAACCCGAAATGGCCAGGCTTATGGCAAGGCCCCTGTATTTTTCGAACCATTTACTCAATATCGCCGCAAAAATAGGCACGGTAATGCCTCCCATACCCGCAGCGGAAACGACGCCATACAAAGCCAAGTACTGCCAGAACGCGCTGATAAAAAAGACACCTATAAATCCGCTTGAAAAAAGGATGGAAGAGATAACAATCAACCATTTGGGCCCGTAACGGTCATATACCTTCCCGGCTATTATCAGCGAAAGGGCATATACGGCCATGTTGAGAAAAAAGGCAATTGAAAACGTCCCTCTGCTCCAGCCCAACTCGCTGATTACCGGCTTGAACATCACGCCAACCGAAAATATCGCCCCGGAACCAAAAAAGAGAATGATGAAGGATGCAGTGAGGATGTACCACCCGTAAAAAATACGGCTTTGCGATCGGGTTTTGAGATCACTGTCTACGGAAATCATACCAAAGGCCTTCATGAAATCCTCCCCAGGCTTTGCGAGCAAACAATCCTATGGGCCAAGAGGGATTTCTTCTAAGTTTTGATCTTGTTTCACCTACCTGCCATTTTTTCCATGAGCGTGACCAGGCCGAAGAAATCCATGTTCCCCTTTCCCTGGGCCATCATCATGGTCAGGTACTGACGAACCATTGAAGTGATCGGCATATGGGCACTGACAGCCTTTCCCGTGTCAAGGGCGATATCCAGGTCCTTCGCCATCTGAGCGGTGGTGAATGCAGGAGTGAAATCGCGATCCTTCAGTATCTGGGCCTTGAATCCGATCTGGGGGGCGGCCACGGCACTGTTGTTGATCACATCGATCATTTGTTTCCAATCCATTCCACCAAGCTCGCCAAAGGCAAGGGCCTCTCCGATCATGATGGATGTGGTGGCCACCATCATGTTGAGCAGAAGCTTCAAATATCGGGACTCTTCGCCCGACCCCACATAAATAACTTTTTCACCCATGACCTTAAACAATTCCAGGCAACGGTCATAGGCCTCCTTCTGACCCGAAGCGAGAATAGTCAGTTTTCCTGTCTGCGCAAAAAGGGTGCTTCCGGATACAGGTGCACGCAGGTACAAGATTCCTCTCCTGTTGGCATCATCTGCGACTTCACTCGAGGCAACGGGGGAGACCGTGCTCATATCCACGAATATGGTTCCCTCCCTTGCCCCCTGACATAATCCCATGGGACCGAGTGCCACGTCTTTCAACGCCCCGTCATCCGGTATCATGGAAAAGATGACGTCTGAATCAGCGGCCAGTGACATGGGAGATCGGGCAAAACCTTTGGCTTCATCTTGGAGAGGCTTATAGCTCTCCTCAATGATGTCATAAGCCGTGACAGGATACCCCGCCCTGATCAGGTTTTTCGACATGGGGACTCCCATTTTGCCCAGACCAATCCATCCGATTTTCAAGGTTTCATTCATAATGGTAACCAATCCTTTTCTTTTTCTTCTGAGCCAGTTTCAAAACGCCCCCTTTTGCCCGATCTCTGCGACAGACGACAATTCTAATCCTCGAAATATCCAACATATTCCTGTGGTTAAAATTTTCGCCTTTCTTGGCCTCGAACAAAATTGAACGTTTTGAAACTGGCTCTTCTTACAGAATTATTTCAGGAATTTCCCTATGTCCACTTTCATAAAGGGCGATCTTTTGAACCGGTTTTTCATATGAAAGGGAACCGTACAATCAAAAATGGTCTTGCAAGATATGCTGTGCCCCTTGAGGTTGGGATTGAATTCCGGAGACTGCGTCGGATCGAGGGGATGGCAATGGACCCCCGGGATAAAGACCGTGCTCACATCTCCCTGATAACGGGTAGTCATAGCCCAGAGGACCTCATTGCTGTCATAGATATTGACATCTTCATCCACCAGAACGACATGCTTTAACTCCGGAAATGCCGTAAAAGCCGCTATTGCAGCTTGTCTCTGCCGGCCCTCATCGGAGGGGAGTGCCTTTTCAAATTGGATAATGACGAGGAGTTTGCCTCCTCCTGCGGGATGTGAATAAACATTCTTTACCCGCCCGGGCATGCTGTCTTCTATGAGACGCAGGATACTGGCCTCGGTCGGGATGCCGGTCAGGTTGCAGTGTTCCTCTCCGGGTCCCACAATGGTCTGCAAGATCGGATTTTGACGATGGGTAATAGCCTTTATTTTCAAAACCGGTAGACTCGGATTGGCCGCACCCATGTAACCGGTAAATTCAGGCATGGCATAGCCCGTATTCGTATGTATATCCTCTCTCATACGCTGATCCGGGAGCAATTCTCCCTCTATGACTATTTCCGCATTGGCAATAGCCCTGGCCTTGACGGAAAGGCAATCCACCAGTTCGACCGGACGCTGACGTAGGGCTCCCGCTATGCTCACCTCATCAAAGCCTAAGGGTGTCGTAGGGGGTTCAAAACAGGCGGCCAGGTATACCGCCGGGTCCAAACCCATATTTACCGACACAGGCAATGATTGACCTTTTTTTTCCGCCTTGAGGCGAAATGCATCAATGTGGCGGCCCGGGGTGAACCAGACCGTCATTGCATCCGGGCCCTGGACACAAAGGCGATGGATCGTGACATCGGCCTGTCCTGTTTCAGGGTCCTCTGCACGCAGCAATCCCATGGTGAAATAAGGTCCGGCATCAAGTTCCGTGTTTGTCGGTGCCGGCAACAACTCGCGGACATCCAGGGGAGCCCTGTGAACGACTTCCTGGCAAGGCGGGCTGTCCCCGGAATAGGTTACGGGCGGGATAGGATTTTTCAAGGCATCCAGCAGGATGCGAGGCAGCCGTTCCGGAGTACTCCCCATTAGAAGTGCTGTTCGCTCCCTGCTCGCCAGTACGCCGGCGATTACCTGGATCCCGTCATAACCTTTGATTCGTTCAAAGAGCATGGCCGGACCCGTTTTTGTTGGAGGAACCGTAGGGGTACCGGCTCCAACAAGCTTATAGACACCAGCAAGTTCGGCCCTGGGGTCCACCGGTTCGTCCGTAGTGATAATCTGCCCTGGGG
>JBAPTR010000291.1:0-6636 GCA_049282265.1 Desulfatiglandaceae bacterium
AAGAGCTGGGTAGAATCGGTGCAGACCGGTGCTTACAGGGAGTGGATAGGAAAGCAATATGCAGGAAACACTTGAGGCATAAGGCCTTGGCTAGGGAAATCTCAGGAATGAACAAGATGGTTAAGGGAGAAAACAGTTGAAATACAAAGGGATCATCCTGGCGGGGGATAGCCTGGCTTGACACGGGGACCCATGAGAGCCTTATGCAGGCTGCGACTTTTATCCAGGTTATTGAGGAACGACAGGAACTCATGATCTCATGTGTGGAAGAAATCGCCTATCGAATGGGATTCATCAGTTCAGACCAACTGGAAAATCTTGCAAAGCCGTTACGAAAGAATGGCTATGGAAAGTATCTTCTAAGTGTCCTTGAAAGTGAGGCCGCCAGGCCGTGAAAGTAATAAAGACATCGCTTGCAGGAGTCCTGGCTATTGAACCGGATATTTTTGAGGACGACCGCGGTTATTTTCTGGAGACATACCAGGAGAAGCGCTATCGGGAGATCGGTATTGATGTCCGGTTTGTCCAGGATAATCTGTCATACTCCAGGAAAGGCACATTGCGGGGGCTTCACTTCCAGCACCCAAGAGATCAGGCCAAACTGGTGCAGGTCATTCAGGGGAACGTGTATGATGTGGTTGTTGATATCCGGAAAGGATCACCGACCTATGGAAAGTGGACGGGCGTGGAACTGTCCGGAGAAAACAAACGTCAATTTTTTATCCCGCCCGGGTTTGCGCATGGTTTTTGCGTTATGAGTGAATCGGCTGTGTTCAGCTACAGATGCAGCGACTATTATTCTCCTGAGAGTGAGGTGGGCATCCTGTGGTCCGATCCTGATATCGGAATCGATTGGCCTGTTACCGAGCCTTTGCTTTCCAAGAAAGATAGGGAATATCCTCGTCTCAAGGATGTGCCGGAAAGCCGTTTGCCAGTCTACTGATTTTCTCTGATATCTCTGTGTCTATTGAACGAAGTGAGCCCCGATTTGCGGGATCTTCAATTCGCTCCGACGGGCGGAGAGGTAAAATCCTGAAAATCCTTCTTACCTCATAGGGCCAGAAGATCGTGCTGGGGCGCATTGCACCGGGAACAGGCGAACCAGATAGACCCTGGTGGATCTTGAGCATTTGCCAAAATGAAAGATTTTACCCCTACCCCATTGTCTTCCCGACTGCCGCAGGGCATGTTGTCTTTCCTGATCATTCGTCCTGATCAGGAAACCAAACAAACCCCTTCGCGTACTTTGCGCCTTCGCGGTTCAATCTTCTTCCAGATAGCTTATTACTCTTGACGCCTGTTTCCGGTTTGCGTATGATAGGAACAAATGCCAAGGAGGTTTGTTATGCCTAAAACTCGTCTCAATGTAAGTCTAGACCAGGACCTCGCCGAGTTCGCCAAGGTCTTTGCTGCTGAAAATCGCACGTCGGTGGCGGATATGGTCACGCAATACCTGCTGGCCCTTAAGCGGCGTGTCGACGGCGAAAGTATGGAAAAGATTCTTGCGCACCCGGCCTTCCAGCAGGCTATGGAAGAAGTTCAGGCCAAACTGCGTACCGGAACCGCACAGTGGCATTCATACGAAGAGGTCTTCGAGGACTGATGGAAACCAGATTTGAAGCCGCTTTCCTGAAGGCCGTTAAAAAGCACGCTTCGATCAAGAAACTGGTCAAGAAAAAGGTCGATATGATCATTCAAAACCCCATTGGCGTTGGCGAACCGTTGAAGGGTAATTGGCAGGGATTCTATTCTTGTCCGGTGAAGCGGAATTTTATCATCATCTATCTGTACTGCGAAGTGTGCCGGAAAAAAAACGACGACACTGTCGTAGCCTGTTCGGATTGCAGGGAAACACCGGACAAGACCATCAAGTTCGTTCTGCTCGGTCCTCATAACGATGCCTATGGGATATAGAAATCGATAGGCGGATTGCTTTTTCTCAGCTTTGTTAGGAAGCTGAGAAAGGAACAATAAATCCCAAGAAATCTGATTGATCCTGTCAAAAAAAGCCTTTACCAGAGAATAACCGATGAAATAGTAGAAGCACACCAGACAGATTCACCCCGTGAAATTGACGATATTCATAAGGAAGTATACCCCGCATGTCCGGTGAAACGGTTTTTGCCGCTGTTTCCTCAGGGTAGCTTCAGGGGATGGTGCTGGGGTGCCTTAGCCTGTCGAAGATGCCGCCTGCGCTGTCGTTCAATTCTTCGCAGAAGACGAGCGCAGCGAATATAACTGGGGCGGTTCAATTTGTTACCACCCGCTTGTCCCGCTTCCGCTCACAAGAAATTGACAAGCGAGTCGTCTGCAAGTAACATGAGAACAGCTTTTTCAGGGGGATTTGACTCCAACCGGTCGAATTGAGATTAATCCAAAAGTTTGCAATGGCAGGCCTGTGATCAAAGGAACACGCATCCCTGTCTCGGTTATTTTGGAACAGATAGCAGCGGGTGAATCCTGGGACACGTTACTCGCCGGCTACCCCGAATTGACGAAAAAAGACTTACAGGCAGCTTTGCTTTACGCTAAGGCGTCCCTTGATCACACAGAAATCAGAACTTCCCATGCCTGAACCCTTTAGGTTGTATTTGGATCAAATGTTTGCAGTGGATGTAGCCCAAGCTTTGCGACGTGAAGGTCACGACGTTATGCGCGCGTCGGAAGTCGGCCAGGCTCGTTCAGACCTACCACATCCGAAAACGCAGTGAAGCTTCTCCGACCATTCTTGCGTGTTCACTCTTCGGGGCAATTCAAAGATCATCTTGTCATCGTCTCGCCAAAGCGTTCAAAATGGGTTCGCACGGCATAGATTCAAAATGTATCGTACAACCAGACCTCGGACATATGGCCGCTATTGCTTTTATATATGATGTTCCTCTGGACAACGTCCCATATTTCCTCAAATCCTATTGCGCTATTGAATTTTAAAAGAGTGTCCCACTCCCACAAACACACCAGGCAGACGTTTTTTTCTTGACTGCACTTTTTATATAGATTACCCTTTCTCCGATTTCACCATATTCCCCAATTTCACCATATTCACCACTTTGGACACGAGCATCTGAGGAAGGATTCCTGAGCAGGTGAAACACGAAGCCTTTACCATACCTCAAGCTGCAAAACTTTGCGGTGTCAGCAGGTGGACAATCAGAAACCTGGTGACGTCAGGCAAACTGAAGGCATCGCGAACTCATGGCGGACATTACAGAATCCTCGGAAAAGACTTGCAATCATTTCTCCAGGAAAACAATTTGTTTTCCCATCAACAATCCGCCACGAAAAAGATCCTGATTGCAGATGACAATCCCAAAATCAGAACGCTTTTGGGAAAAGTGCTCTCTCGCAACGGTTATGAATTGGACTATGCAATCGATGGCTTTGAAACAGGGGTAAAAGTAATAAAATTCAACCCGGATATCCTAATTCTAGACCTGATTATGCCAAAAGTGGATGGGTTTGAAGTTTGCCGGCGGCTAAAAGCGGATCCCGATACTGCGGGCATAAAGATCATCGCCATTTCAGGCTTTTCCACCGAAGAAAACAGGCAGCGGATTCTCGATTGCGGGGCTGATCTTTTTCTTGAAAAACCGTTAGACATAAAAAAGTTGCAGATGGAGGTTGAGCGTCTTCTCGCCTAGAGGGTAGCGCGAGAATGAGTCCCCGGAACTTGCTCTAAGAACAGATACATCTCAGGAACGTCCTTAGCAGGAACTTCCGGGGACCGCAAAACAACAACTTGCTCAATAAAAAGAGTTGGTTACATGATTCAACAACCTGTAACTCAAGGGGCGGAGCTGTCCGGACACGCCACTGCCCAAAGGACATGTTGTTTTTCCTGATCATTCGTCCTGATCAGGAAAAAATCCCCCTTTGCGTCCTTAGCGCCTTAGCGGTTCAATTTCTTTGCCATTACGCCTTAGCGGTTCAGAAACAAAATAACATAACCACCAACCATTACACACCCACGGAGAATAGAAGCATTTGTCAAAATGAAAGTTCTGGCCCCCTGCCACCCTGCACGAGTTTAGTAAGAAATAAGGATTGACAAAATCTTACCTTAAATGTAAGCTAACGTAAGTCTAAATATTAATCACTGGGGTAAACCAATGGAAACCATATCTTCTACAGTCACATCAAAAGGGCAGGTTGTCATACCTAAAAGACTCAGGGAAAAATATGGGATACGTTCGGCCACATTGATTCGCTGGATAGAGAAGGATCAAGGTATTTTGATGATACCCGAGTCCGAAGATCCGATTGTGGCGGTGCGAGGGATGTTCAAAGGATCGGGGATATTGCAGGCCTATTTGAAAGAAAAAAGACTCGACAAACAACGGGAGGATAAGCAGGTTGGAAAGACCAAATAGCCTTGTCCTCGACAGTTACGCCCTCATCGGCTATCTCGAGAATGAACCCTTTTCTGACCAGGTCCAGCACATTCTCATGCAGGCGAAAAAGGGTTCTTTGCATCTCTATCTTCACGCTATTCATTTGGGCGAAGTCTATTACATTTCATTGAGGGAACAAGGTCGGAGTCAAGCGGACCTGGCCTATTCCAGGATCAAATCTCTGCCGATAAAGCTGATTGATCGCATCGACGAAAAACTTCTACTGACAGCTGCCGGTCTCAAAGCCAGGTATCCTATTTCCTATGCGGATTCCTTTGCTGCTGCCCTGGCGATGACAAATAATTGTTCCCTTTTGACGGGAGACCCTGAATTCCGATCGCTTGAAAAACAAGGAATCATAAGCATAGAGTGGCTATCACAGAGCAGACAGGCGAAACCGACCAGATAAATCCGGTGGACCTGAAGCATTTGTCAAAATGAAAGATCCCCCTGCGCAACCTTAGCGTCCTTTGTTTACCCCGTAGCTCCGGAAGATGGTACTGGGGCGCCTTAGCGGTTCATTCTTCTTTCTCTGATAGGTGACCAAAAAAACTGTGTAGTGTAAGTAAAATAAAGGAATAACTTATTTTTTTATCAGCGTCCCGCTCCCGCATCAGCGTCCCGCTCCCGCTCTCACGCTTTTCCATTGGAGCAAATCAATAGTAATATCTCCAATAAGATGATAAAGTAACTACCCACATCCATTACAGCGCTTGTAAAGGAGTTTTGAAAAATGGCCGACAAACAGCTTTTAATGAGGATTACCACAAATCCTGAGATCTTTTCAGGAAAGCCAATCATACGCGGAATGCGGATTTCTGTTGAAATGATTGTAAGCCTTCTTGCACAGGGGGCTACCGTGGATGAACTCCTCGACGACTACCCGGATCTGGAGGCTGATGATATTCAGGCCTGTCTAGCATATGCACATGCCGTCATCGCACACGATTCACTGGACAGCGTTCGGGTAGGTGCACATTAGCACCGAGAGCAGTTCTGATGAAATTTCTTATTGATCAATGTGCAGGTCGTGGTTTGGCGGACTGGCTGAGGAGTAACGGTCATGATTCAGTATACTCGGCAGCTTTGGGGCCTGATCCAGGAGATCTGGCTTTGCTTCAAAGGGCCGTTTCAGAAGAGAGGATATTGGTAACAATAGACACGGATTTCGGTCGCCTTGTGTATAGAGGCGGTGAAGTACAAAAAACCTTCGCCGTCTCACGTAGAATGTGTGTACGAGCAATAGTTCTGCGAAGCAGATTGCTTTTTCTCAGTTTCGTCAGGAAACTGGGAAAGCAACAATAGAGTTCCCGAGAGTTCTGCCTGTCGAAGATGCCGCCGCCATGCGGTGCGCCGTTTTTGCTGGCGTTTTACTTGGTGGGGGCCAATAGACCAAGGAGAGTCCTTTTCTCCTCTCATGAGGATTGAATTTCCAAGATTGAGGTGTTTATGCTTTCATACAAAGTGGTAGTCTAAAGGAGACCTGTTCTTTATGGCAAAATTAACATTAGAGTATTGGGAAGATCAGGGGTGGCTTGTCGGCAGGCTTGTTGAGGCTCCGGGTGTTTTCAGCCAAGGGGAGAGCTTAGAAGAGCTCAAGGAGAACATCCGCGATGCTTACAAGCTTATGTCGGAAAGCGGTCCACTCGACTACTTTCCGCAGAGGAAAACTCGAATCGTCATGGAGCTGAGTTCTTGAAACGGCGGGATTTGATCCGTGAATTGGTAAATGAGGGCTGCTACTTGTATCGCCATGGATCAAATCATGATGTCTACATAAATTCCCAAAATGGCAAAAAGGCTCCTGTACCAAGGCATCAAGAAATTCGGAATACCCTTTGTACTTTGATAAAAAATCAACTTGGCCTTACCAAAAAATAAACGACCAAATAGACCAAATAGACCAAATCCACCAGCAGATCCAGAGTGTTTCTCAAAACGAAAGATCTGCCCCACATCTCCACCCTTAGCGTCCTTCGCGCCTTCGCCTGTCGAAGATGCCGCCATGCGGTGCCCCGTAAAATTCCGAAGGACAGCGCAGCGTATTTCACTGGGGCTGGTTCAATCTTTCTCGATAGCCACCCAGAGGCATGTCTCTTTTTCAGGTCGTCCGTCCCGACCTGGAAAACAAACAAATAATCCCTCTTTGCGTCCTTAGCGCCTTCGCGGTTCAGCTTTCTTTCGCTTTTGCGGTTCAATCCTTTTTAACCGCGCGCTTGTCCCGATTCGCGGGGCTACGCTCAAG
>JBAPTR010000292.1:0-2421 GCA_049282265.1 Desulfatiglandaceae bacterium
GGCCATGGTTCGGGCATCGACAACCAAGGTGCCCCTAGTGCTCAGCTTCAGCTGGCCGCAGTCTCTCAAAGAAGCCAGAGAAGGCTTCTGCCCGATAGCAAGGATCACGGTATCAGCATCTAGAGAAAATCGGCTCCCCGAACCCTCCTGAAGAGTCCACGTGAGATTTCCATCCTGTGCAGTATGAAATGAGGCTACTCGCCTGAAATCTGCCCCTGCGATCTGCTTCCCTCCATCATCCCTGAATCTTTCCGGCGCCAGAGAAGGGTGGATTTCGATCCCCTCACGAATCGCATTTTTGATCTCCTCGGGATCGGCTGGCATGGCCTTGAGCGATTCCAAACAGGCCACATGAACTTCCTTGGCTCCCAGGCGCACGGCAGAGCGGGCCGCATCCATGGCCGTGTTCCCACCCCCAATAACGACGGCGCGGTCCGCCATGGAGATCCGTCCATTATCCTTTATCTCCTCCAGAAAGGGGAGGGCATAATAAACCCCTTGAAGATCAGAACCAGGGATCTTCAATGTCCCGGGCGTCCAACTCCCAATAGCAATCAGGACAGCCTTGTATTTCTTATGCAGGCTTTCAATGGTGAGATCACGGCCGACGGGGGTATTCGTCCTTATATTCACCCCGAGGGCTTTGAGGTATTCGATATCCTCACGAACACTCACTTTGGGGAGTTTGAATTCAGGGATCACCCGAATCAGCATGCCGCCTGCCTCTGAAAAAGCTTCATAAACGGTTACCCCAAATCCAGCCTTCACCAAATCGTGAGCAGCCGTAAGACCGGCAGGACCCGCCCCGATAATGGCTATGTCCTCCTCTTTGGAGCAGGAGATAGGGGGTGGCTTCACTTGTGACTTCAAGGCGTAATCGGAAACGAAGCGCTTGATTGACTTAATTGCAATCTCTTCATCTACTACGCCCCTGATACAGGCCTCTTCACAAGGATGATGGCAAATCCTTCCGCAAACCGCTGGAAGGGGATTCGTATCCCGGAGGATCTCCATGGCCTTGTCGAATCTGCCCTGTGAAGCCGCAATGACATAACCCGGGACATCCATACCGATCGGGCAAACCTCACGGCAAGAGGGAATTCGATTGTTAGGGGCTGCATCCACAACCGCCTTAACCTCCCCCCCTTTCACCTCGGCAACGAGATGACATTTTTGGTGACAACGAAGACAAATCGTGTGTTTCTGCATCTTCAGCCTTTCCTCTTCCTCCAAGAAGTTAAATACCATTGCACATTTGAACAAATAGCGATCCGTCTGAGGAAGAATTTGATCAACGGATCAGACCCTCGAAATCTGCGTTGCAGATGCTGAATCCTGTGTTGTCCCCTCTACTTGATGACTGCTACACTGGCTACAATACAAGGTTGCCAATGTTATGGATAACTTGTGCAGACCCGGAAGCAGCACGCACGATGCGGCAGCATCGAAATGCCATCTCCGTTGAGGTTAAACACTTACACATAGTCGTTAATGTTATCGATGTAATCTTTGAGACCTAAACCATTCATAACCTCGTCCGGAATCCTCTCTACCGGCGGAAGGCTTTTCCTGAAAGGCTTTGCCGTTGCGTCGATACCCACTTTGGTTACTGAACTCTTCTCTGGCGCGGACACGTCGAGATCGGTCCCGAACACCCCCGGCAGATTAGTAGATCGCCGAAAACCCGTATAGGTATTACCATGAGATGCTCGCTGCCCATTGCATTTAGCCGTTTTGTAGTGTGTATCTGTAATGGCCGATTTGGTCAGTCCCGGTTTATTCCGTTTAAAGGGTGGGTTGAACTTCCCCTGAAGGGGTACTCTAGGGTTGCCCTTTTGGCTCCGTTCTCCAAGGCTTTTTCAATTTTGGCCCCATCCACGTGTATTTTACTGCCGATGGAAACAAAATAGATCGGGAGGCCCGTGTCCTGACAGATCAAAAGGTCTTGTTCCTCCATTACCTTAATTTTTCTTAGGATAGTCCGGAAGATCTCCCGAGCCGTTTCATTCGTCTCTTTTCGGAATGCCTCCTTCAAAGCCTCTTTCACGTCTGGGGGCAGTTCTTTCAAAGCCCTAATCTAGAGTTCTTTAGCCACTTTTTCCACCATGCAGTAATCGAACTCGCTCATGTCATGGCTCCTCTTCAAAAATTGTTTTCTTGGATGCTTTGATTTTTCATCTGCAGAAAGGGCAAAATTTGTGCCATATCTCTACTGAAAATAATACCCTAATATTACAGGCAAATCTAGAAGGCCGTTTTGTGAATAAGAATCAAAGAGCCGAAAGTTTTTGTTCATCTGCCGAATTTTGGGCTTGATCCGAGCTGCGATTTGTGGATAATCCTTTGGGAGTCTTCCGAATCGTTAATAAATGGAGATTAATAAATATAGAGAGAGGAGGGAGGGCCATGCCTTGGAGTCCC
>JBAPTR010000293.1:0-2372 GCA_049282265.1 Desulfatiglandaceae bacterium
TGCCCGTTGGAGGCATGACAGCCTTGTACATCCTTCGGAAAGGAACTATCCAGAACGGGCAGAAAGTCCTGATCTATGGTGCATCCGGAAGCGTCGGTAGTTATGCGGTTCAGCTCGCCAAACAGGCAGGAGCCCAAGTAACTGGGGTATGTAGCACAGAGAAAATGGGATTTGTGAAATCCTTGGGAGCTGATCAGGTCATTGATTATAAGAAAGATGACTTTACCAACCGCAGCGAGACGTATGATGTTATTTTTGATGCGGCAGGCAAGAGTTCATTCGGCCGTTGCAAACGTGTCTTAAAGGAAAACGGGATCTATCTGTCAACCGTGCTTTCTCCGAAGATTATTTTTGATATGTTGTGGACCTCAATTGTGGGCAGTAAAAAGGCAAAAATTGCCTTCGCCGGCTTGCAACCAGCAAGCGAACAGGCCGAGGACCTGCGTTTCCTCACAGAGCTTATTGACGCGGGTGAATTAAAATCACTCGTTGATAGAAGTTATCCATTGGCACAAACCGCAGGAGCGCACCGCTATGTCGAAACCGGACTCAAAAAAGGAAGTGTTGTGATTAAGGTGACTTAATAAATCACCTTAGGTACTGTAAATTTCCCGTAAGGATATTTAGCCACAGTTGAACACGGTTTGTGTTTTTCTGTGGCCCAAACTTGATAATTGAGGAGCATAAAAAATTATGGAAAATCAAAAGAAAACACGGATCGTACGAGCGCTTCGAATCATCATGCCTATTGTGGCTGTAATCATTACTGTTATCATCGCTCCCTTAGACTTGATCCCGCCATTGATAGCACCATTACCAGATACGGTGCAGGAACAAGTCGATGATGCGATCGATTATAGACTGGATGGCATCATCGTTTATGTCGATCAAGGCGGTCAGCCACCGGCTTTTTATACTGCTGGCTGGAAAAATAAATTAACGCAAGAGCCAGCCGACCCGCATGCATTCTTCAAAATTGGCAGTATCCACAAGCTGTATATCGCCACAGCTGTAGCCAAACTGGCCAGTAATGGGAGTTTGTCCCTGGACGAAACTCTTGCAGATTACTTTCCTGAATTTGTCGGAAGAATTGAATACGCCGATGAAATCACCATCCGAATGATGGTGCAGCACCGCAGCGGCATTCCTAATTTCACCGACGATAGCGAGTTCGACTGGTTCACGCCGCTGACAGACGATGACGAGATTCTTGAACTGATTTTTGACGACCCTGCAGATTTTGAGCCCGACACGCGTTACAGTTATTCCAATACAAACTATTTCTTGTTAGGCCGTATTCTTGACAAAGTGTTGGGATACAGCCACCATCAATATGTCTATAATGAAATCCTGGCTCCGCTCGGGCTAACGCATACATACTTTACGCTCGACGAAGTGGAATTCGACAATGTTGTCAGTGGTTACTGGTATGATTATGACGATGACCTCAGGTTTCTTGGCGGGTCGATGGTCGCAACAGCAGAGGACGTCGGTATGTTTTTGAGGGCTTTAAATGATGGCTCATTACTCAACGACGACGAGCAAGCGATCTACTCATCAATTTACGAATATCAACATGATGGCTGGGTACCCGGATACCACAGTAAAGCACACTATTATGAAGACATTGATACAGTCGTTGTTCAGTTTGTAAGCACAACCGGTGGAGAGACTTGGGGGACCGCAAATATCATCGGTGGAAAAGCCACAGCAATATCGAATATCATTTATAACCGTATTGTTCGGATACTGCACAGGCGATAAATATTGATGAGCAAACATCCGAACTCTTCAGACAAATAGAGGCTCGCCATAGCGCCGCCTAACCCGGCGTCAGGTGAAGCGGGTGATGGGCTGCAGATTACCCTTTTTCAAGCGCACGTTGAAGATTAATTTTCATCCCCACTCTCCAAAATGAAGGAGCATCCGATGAAAGCAATTATCTGTACAAAATCTGGCCCCCCGGAAGTTCTTCAACTCAAAGATGTTAATAAACCTATACCCGCAGATAATGAGGTTTTGGTCAAAGTACATGCCGCCACCGTAACACAAGGCGATGTGATGCTTCGAAAACTGCACCCCTTGATGTATCTCCCTATGCGGCTGTTTGGGGTGAGAAGAAAAATGATACCCGGACATGAATTTGCCGGGGAAATCGAATCAGTGGGGGCGGATGTGAAGCGCTTCAATGTCGGCGACCAGGTTTTCGGAACAACCACAGGTTTGAGTGTCGGAGCGAACGCCGAATATGTCTGTCTGCCAGAAGAATGGGCGACGGGAGTCCTGGCGATCAAACCGGACAATATATCCTACGAGGAAGCTGCCGCCCTGCCCGTTGGAGGCATGACAGCCTTGTACATCCTTCGGAAAGG